>DODG01000123.1 GCA_003509065.1 Acidobacteriota bacterium | reverse complement strand
GCCAAGTGGTAAGGCAGAGGTCTGCAAAACCTCCATCCCCGGTTCAAATCCGGGCGGCGCCTCCACAATAATATCCTTGTCAAGACCTCATCGAGTCTTCTGTCGATGTTTCAAGAGCCTGATTAACCTGAATTGAATGGATAATTTACTTTTCTTTAACTGGTCACTTTTGTTGGTGTCCAGTGGCCTTCTGGTCTATTTGGGCGTACGTGCCAATCGGCTAGTACAGGGTAACTCCGAGGCAGGATTCCTGGTTGCTGGTCGTTCCTTAGGGCCAGTTATTGGTGGAGCGAGTGTCGTCGCAACCGGTTTCAGCGGTTGGGCCTTTATTGGTTCGCCTGGTGCCGCGTACCAATTTGGCACCGTTGAACTCTTAGCGAACTTGATGTTTGCTCCAGCAATGGTCGTCAGCGTGGCCGTATTTGCCACTTTTCTTCGGCGACGTGCTGAAAAACTTAACACGCTGACGGTGCCAGAGTATTTAGCTGCGCAGCATGGCGAGGGATTACCCAATCGACTGATTCGAGGTGTGGCTGCGATTCTTACCATTTGTTTATTAATGGTGTTTCTTGTAGGTCAACTCAAAGCATTGGGTCTCGTAGCTTCGGAGCTCCTTGGCGTTGCACCTCAAACCAGTATCTATCTATTGGTATTGATTATCATTGCGTACACGATGATTGGTGGAATGGCGGCCATTGCATGGAGCAATGGTGTCATGGTGATTGGGATGGCTATTGGGGCTGTCTTAATTGTTTTGGCAATATTCAGAGAAACATCGTTGACCGATCTATTATTCCAATTGAGGGCCCTGGATCCTGAAACTGTCAGTCCAGAGACTGGGCGTCCTTACGGGGACTCAAGGTTGTCTCCGTTTCTAGTGTTCCCCTACGCGTTCCTTTTTACCCTGAGCCTTCCTTATATGGCGAATCGCCTTCTTTCTTTTCGGAGAGATGTTCGGATTCATCGCGTTGTGATTACTGTAGCAGTGTTGACTTGCGTGCTAAGCGCTGTACCGATTGCTGGTTTATACGCGCGAGCCTACCTTGCGCCGCTGGCCGATCCAGATCAAGCGGTTGTTGCCGTGGTTCATCAATTGCTTAATCCTTATTTGGGTGCACTCGTTAGTGTTGCAGTCTTATTTGCGATTAAGTCCACTGCGAGCGCGCTTCTGCATGCTATCTCTTCTTCGGCTTCTTACGATTTACGGCAAGCGCTATTTCCGAATAGTAAATTGTCTTCAGAACGGACTTTATACGTGAATCGAATGGCGGTCATCATCGCAGGAACTTCTGCCGTGGTTGCTTTGACATATGCACCTCCATTTTTGTTAGTCTGGCTTGGTATCTTGGGTACTGGCACGCTCCTAGCTTCGTTTTCAGCATCGATGTTGATACCAGCTGTCTGGCAAGGGACTAGTTATGGTGCTCTTGCATCAATTTTGACGGGCTGTTGCGTCACCGGATTCTTGATGCTTTATTCCACGGTCGGTTGGGTGGTGGGACCTTTATTGGGGTGCTTGCTGTCGGCGTTTACCTACTGGTTTGTCAGCTTGCTGACAAAAACCAACTCTGAATCAGGTGCACAGTGATGGTAGGTTCATGGACATTTGATGCATATCTTGTAGTGAACGTCATTGTGTTATGCGGAGCCTTTATTTACTGGTTGTGGAAAGAGTTTAAGAGTGTGTGAGAAGGCATGAACCATTGAGTCGCGAAGGATTTATAAATAATCGGAGGATTAGTCGATGATTCGTAACGGGCAAGACTATCGTGAGTCAATTCGAGATGGACGCGAGGTGTTCATTAATGGTGAAAAAGTGAAGGATGTGACACAACATCCAATGTTTAAACCTTTAGTGGATGTTCGAGCTCGGATCTACGACATGGCTCACGAAGATGCGACTAAAAAAATCATGACCTACACAGACGAAGCTGGCGAGCAGTGCGCGATCGGTAATCGTCTTCCATATTCCAAGACAGATTGGGAGGATAAGCGACGTGCGACCAATGCTGTGTTTGAGGATATTGGTGGTGTTGTGATTCGAGTGGGCGACGAGACAGTTGGGGAAATGTGGTCGCTCTTTGATGGGCAAAATGTACTTGACGAAGTTGACCCGCAATTTTCTGCGAATATCAGAACGCACATTGATCGCGTCATCAAACATGATCTTTTTCATGTGTCTGCTAATACTGATCCGAAAGGAGATCGTTCAAAGCCGCCGCAGGAACAGGATCCCGATATGCTTTTGCATGTCGTGAAAGAGACGGATAAAGGCATCATCGTTCGTGGTGCGAAATATGAGACGGCGGCAGCCTATGCGAACCAAGCCTTTACGAAACCGACGATAGCGAATTGGGGGAACGAAGCGCTGTCGGATTACGCAGTAGGGTTTATCTGCGATTTGGGCTCTCCGGGCATCAAAATGATCTGTCGCACAGGTTTTGCGGGTCGAGCTCCCGTTGAAGATTATCCGCTCGCTAGTCGATTCGACGAGATCGATGCTTTAGTGGTCTTCGATAACGTTCTTATCCCTTGGGAAAACGTTCTCTTCTACCGCCACACCCGTGCTGCAACATTCATTCGCGCTACGTTACATCGGTACAGTGCATTTGCTTTCGTACAACGCAATCTCAAAGTGGCTGACATGCTCATTGGCGTTGCTCTACATAATGTTCGTCAGACCGGACTGGATAAACATCAAACAGTGCAAGAAAAATTGGCTGAACTTGCATGTTACCGTGAGGGGATCAACGCACATCTCACTGCAGCAATTGCGACGGCGGAAAAGAGTCCTGGTGGACTTCTGATGCCTAACCAATCACTCTTGTACACGGGGCGTGTGCTCGCATGTAGTCAATTGCCACGAATGATGCACATCGCCCGAGAGTTATGTGGTGGCCAAATCTGTGTCACGCCAGACTATGCCTGTTTTCAGGATGCGGAATCTGGTAAATGGATGGAAAAATTCTATTCAATTACTGATGATTGGGTGGCGGAGGATCGGCGAAAGTTGTTGGCTTTTGCTCGTGATCTACTGAATTCTGATTATGCGGGGCATCGTTTGACATTTCAACTGTTTGCCCAGTCACCACCGTTCGCGCATTTAGCGGCCGTCTATCGAAACTTTGATTGGCAAGGTCCGCTCGACTTCGTTAAGAAATCTGCGGGATTGTCAGATGAAGTTAGTCGATAAACCCCGTTTCACAAGGTTAGAGAAAGCAGACTGACTGATTCCTATCAATTGGT
>DODG01000154.1 GCA_003509065.1 Acidobacteriota bacterium | reverse complement strand
AGAAAGGCTTAAACAAAAACTAAAAGAAAAAGAATTGGCTAAGAAAAAAACGGATGGAGAAGTAACGGGGGAAATAATATGACAAACAAACTACTTGGTGGAATAGTCATTAACTTAACAATCATTACAGGGCTTGTTAACTTTACAAGCTATTCCAATGGCAACTGCTCAGGATAAATACTAGTTTAATTTGTTACGCTTGACCAAAGCACCATAAACCAATTCAGCAAGCTCTCCTTCAATCGACCATACTCCATCAACACCCATATGTTGGGTCATCGCAACAACAACAATATCCTCTGCCGGATCAATCCAGAAATATGTAGCGGCAGCACCACCCCAAAATAAACTGCCTTTTGATGCGGTATCACCGGGATCTGATACACCCTCAATGATAGCGAATCCCAAGCCAAAACCAATATCAGGACTCAAAGTTTGTGGGTCCCAGCTAGATTCCTGATAATTGATAGCGGCCAAGTATTGTTGTTGCTCTGTTAAGTGATTTTGTGTCATCAATTTAATGGTCTCTTTATCAATTATACGTTTATTATTATGCTTGCCACCATCCAATACCGCCTGTGCAAAACGCCAATAATCCTCAGCTGTTGATAACAGGCCTAAGCTACCGCCTTTGTATTCGTGGTCAATGGTATAATTGTTTACTGACCAATTTTCCCCTAAAACTCCTCCTGGTGGACTACCATGCTTTGTATTAATAGGTACTAATTTACCCTCTTTTAACCAATGAACAGGAGAAAGGCGGTACGCATTCTCAGGACTTACTACATAGCCTGTATCATCCATACCCAGCGGTTCAAAGATGAATTGTTCTAAATAGTCATCAACTTGCATCCCAGAAATTACCTCTACTAATCGTAAAGCTATATCAGGGCCTACACTATAGCGGTATGCAGAAGTTGGCTGATTCACTAGCGGAATTGAAGATAATGCAATCATCATTTCTGCCAAGGAAGTTTCAGGTCTAAATATACCAGTCTCAACGAAAGCATTATCATACTCACTATCACCTAAACCATGCGCGAAGCCGGCAGTATGACGTAATATATCCAGCACCGATGGCTCATGCTCCATCTCAATAATTTCATCGAGAGGGGCGTTGGGATGTTTTAGCACATGCAAATCTTTAAATTCAGGAATGAATTTAGATAAAGGGTCATTTAATTGAAATTGATTATCCTGATACAACATCATTAATGCAGTGGATGCGATAGGTTTTGTCATCGAATATATACGAAACAATGTATTCGTTTTCATGGGTATTTCTTGCTCAACATCCTGATAACCAACGGCACTTATATGTGCAATTTTTCCATTGCGAGCTACCAGAGTTACAATCCCAGCTATCTCACCTCTATCTACCCTGTCCTGAAAATGACTCTCAATTTTACCTAACTGTTTTGACGAGAATCCAACTTCAGCTGGATCTACCATAGGTAGACTATTTTGCAATGCACTAAAAGAAATCCACAATGCCGTTAAAAGAAATAGCATTATCAGTAAAGTTTTTTTATTCATAGTGTCTATATTAAATTAAGCCCTAAGTTAGAAATAGCCTAGCTAGGTCTTAATCTTCTTCCAATGTAAGCTCGAGAATCTGAGTTAATTATCAACTCTAATCAATATTTCATCAGAGTGCTCTAATAAATCAAGCTTTTGCTCTAAAATGTCACTTTGATTAAATATTTCCATAGCTTTTGCAAATTCTTTATAATTCTCGAATCCACATACCGTATAGTATCCAATTTCAGGACCCCATAAATGCTCCATTAAGTTGCAGCCTCCAAAACTATTCTCATAATAATCATGGAATTGTTTTGCTTTTTGTGATCGCTCATTTCCTGTTAAATACGAACCGAAAGTAGATCTAACTAAAAGAACATATTTAGGATCTGGCTTGAGATTACTTTCAGCCATACCTAATAAATGATCCGTATGATCTGAGAACATTTGTTTATTGCCTGCAGTACCACTCTCGCTATCTCTAATGTCTTCAATCTTTGCCCATTGATTATAATCATTAAAATAACAATACATATACGCTGACCTAGAGCTTCCAACTCTTCGATGTTTATAAACTCCGCATCTATTATAGCCTCGTTCTTCATTATCGTTTGCGGACTTTAAAAGAAATGCCTCCATTTCCTTCATATCTTGTCCTGCTGGGTTAGTGAACATCGAGAACATCATCATGTTATTTTTTTTCTGGTCATCAGCCAAAGAAAGTGTGGAGAGAGAAAGTAATATAATTGATAGTAATATCTTCATAGTTTTAAATTCCTAAAGTTAAATTTTGATTTATTTGGTTGGAGAAAGTAGTTTCTTATTCATAATCAATAAAGACTACACAATCTGCATAGTTTTGTGAAGATAGGTGGTTCTAGGTGAGGCTTTTTCGTAGAGCCTCAATCTCTGACGGCTCTCGCAAAAAGGCGAACATCAGATATGCAGACATGCAAGACGATATAGCCCTATAGAGTTATGAAGTTTTTAAAGTGGGAGTAGGTGCTAAACCAACACCTAACCTTCACAAGAGTTTGCTGGTTGTGTAAGGTGGTTTGATGAAGATTAAGAAACTATTACTATTACCTATTTTTTGTATTTTTCTTAATTCCTGTAGCGGTGGAGGCATTCATTGTATAACTCAACAACAACCAAAATATTAATTGGCATGTCTTTAGTTTCACCAAAAAGAAAATCTTAGAGTAAGAATAATAAGGAAATAGCATCATGGGAAAAGTTTTGTTAAGAGCAGATCACGTAGGAAGTCTATTGCGATCTGATGAGGTTAAGAACGCACGCAAGTCCTATTATGAAGAACATACTATCGATAAATCTGAACTAACAGAAATAGAAAACCAATCCATTAAAGCACTTATAACTAATCAGGAACATATAGGGTTAAAAGCCGTAACAGACGGTGAGCAACGTCGATCATGGTGGCATTATGACTTTATGGACGGATTAGATGGAATGGAAATGGTGGAGAGGGATTCAGATGCAGGTATGCAATTTGCAGGTGTAAAGTTACGCCCAATATTTCCAACAATTAATAGTAAAGTCGATTTTCCAGCTGATCATCCTCACTTACAACACTTTGAATATGTGGCACAACATACAAATGTTACACCAAAGATTTCAATTCCTGGGCCATCCTGCTGTCATTTTAGGACCTCTTTGGAGGACATTATTCCTCAAGAATATGATGATATAGAAGTATTAACTTCCGATATATCTAAAGCATATAAAAAAGCTGTAACCGCTTTTTACGATGTGGGATGTCGCTACCTACAAATGGACGATATTTTCTTTGCTTATTTATGTGATCCTAAGCACCGCGAGGCTGCGAAAGCTAAAGGGCACGATCCTGACTATTTGATTCAAAGATATGCTTGGATGATGCATGAAGCAATCAAAGACAGACCATCTGATATGACAATTGCGATGCACATGTGCCGGGGTAACTTCAGATCAACTCATGCTGCCGAGGGAGCCTATGACGCCGTAGCAGATGCTGTATTTAATCAGACGGGCGTAGACGTATTTTTCATGGAATACGATACCGATCGTGCAGGTGGTCTTGAACCTCTGTCACTCATGGCAAAAGGTAAGCAAAGAGTGATGCCTGGTTTTATAACAACAAAGGATGGTAATTTAGAAGAATTAGACTGGATCAAAAGGAAGTTTGATGAAGCATCCAAATATATTGATCTCGAACAATTAGGAATAGCACCTCAGTGTGGTTTTGCTTCTACTGAAGAGGGAAATTCTTTAACACATGATGATCAAACCAGGAAACTTGAATTAATTGTAAAAGCAGCAGAAGCCATCTGGGGCGGAGTAGAAAATTAATCATCAATTTTGTCCCTAACAAAGCCTTCAATTTAGTAATAAATATATGCAAGAAATGCACATTGATCACTTCAAACTAGGGAGCCTCCCAAGATGACTGATTCCTTCCTCTCACGACGACAGTTTTTACAGGGAACGGCGGTGACATCCGCGGCACTCTGGACACCGAATTCGGCCACAGCACGAACTGCAAACAACCTTACAAATGAAACAGAAATAGGTGTATCCAAATGGGATTTAGATACACCAGTTCTGTGTGTGGACCTCGATAACTTCGAGCAGAACGTAAAAACAATGCAGGACACAGTAACGAGCAACGGTATTGACTGTCGACCGCATGCTAAGACACATAAGTGTCCAACTATCGCTCGCCTTCAAATCGCCAATGGTGCTTTGGGGATTTGCACAGCGAAGGTTAGTGAATCCGAGATCATGTTTGAACATGGTGTCGAGCAGATTCTCCAAACCACTGCAAACGTAACCCCCACAAAGATCAAACGGGCAATGAATCTACGACGGCAGTGCAGTAGTTTTGTTCAAGCTACCTATACTGAACAGAATGCACGCATGCTATCAGAAGCTGCGGTAGCACTGGGTATCGTTGCGGATGTGGTCGTAGATATCGACCCCGGTGGGCACCGTACTGGTATCACGGCTGGACAGCCCGCACTTGCTTTAGCACAACTGGTTGACAGCCTTCCAAATCTGAACTTCCAAGGCATTTTGTGTTACGACGGCGGGGCACAACACGTATCCGGTTTTGAAGCGAGACGGACACGAGCTATAGAAGGAATGTCTCAAGCTGCGGAAACCTACGCGGTGATGACGCGCGCCGGGCTTAACATGAAAATCTTTAGTGGTGGTGGAACAGGCACCTATAACATGGACCATGAAACCCCTGGCTTCACCGACGTGCAATCGGGAAGCTACATCTTCATGGATACTTCGTACCTAAGTATTGGAAGCCGTGACAACAACGAGACATACACAGACTTTGCTCCGTCACTCACAATCGTAACGACGGTTTTGACTTCCCAATACGAAGGACGCGCTACCACGGACGCTGGCGCTAAATCCTGCACTATCAATCGGCCTTGGCCGAGTGTCGTGGGAGAAACGGGTATGTCCTACACTAGCGGATCAGATGAGTTCGGTACCATTAGATACGAAAACCCAAGTCGCACATATCAGACCGGCGAGACGCTTGAATTGGTCGTGTCACATTGTGATCCAGTGGTGAACCTTTACGATCGCATCTACGCAACACGGAACGACCAGGTTGAAGCGATCTGGCCCATCGCTGCGCGCGGTAAGAACCAATAAAACTGCCTCGCTGCGTCGCTATAGGTACAACAGAAAACCATTTTACTTGACCTGCATCTTGGCGGTGATTGTGACCACTACCCCGAGAATGATCACCGCCGAGCAGGCAAGCGTCCAATTGCTCATTACCTCGTCTCCGAGCCATGCGCCAACGGTCAGAGCGATGATTGGATTGACATAAGTGTACGTTGCAGCTTTTGCTGGGGTTGAAGCCTTAAGCAGAAACAGATACATGGCATAGGCTATCGATCCTGGACCAATCAGGTACACGACCGCCATTACCGACCGCAGCGACAACGTGGCCATATTAAATTGGTTCAGTTCACCTATCGCCAGGCTGACGATTAACAAGATCAGGCCGCCACACATCATTTGCATGCCCACCGCAAGTGGCTGAAACTTGGGCTGGGGTGCATGGCGCGAATAAATGGAGCCCGTCGACCAGCACAGCGTGGCGAACAAGATAGCTCCAGCACCCCTCGGATCGATTTCTGAAACACCTCCTATCTCGCCTGGGTTAATCAAGAGCCCAAGTCCGATGAAGCCAATAACTAAACCAAAAACTACCGCCCCACTTGGAGGTGATCCTCCTGGTCTTAACCAGTCCATCAAAATAATCCAAAAAGGAACAATGGCAATCATTAACGCTGTCAGGCCGGATGGCACGAACTGTTCTGTCCACGTCACGCCTCCAATGCCGCAGGCAACCATTAAGCCGCCAATAATGAACGCCGACTTCCAGTGTTCAGGGTTCGGCGCCTCGTCTGCACGCCCACTCGCCCACTGGTAGAACAGTGCCCCCCCCACAATGAATCGAACCCCGGCCATCAGAAACACTGGTATGGTCTCGATACCGAATCGGATCGCGAGATAGGTCGTACCCCACACAATGTAAACGGTTGCAAAAGCAAGGACAACAGAAAGGCGGACGCCAGTTGACACGCGAATACCTATTCAAGCGTTGCAGCGAAAATAGAAAAAGGCAACCACGCTTGCTTTAAACTCCAGCCCATATCATCTGATAACAGAGAGCACCTAGGACACCACCGATGATTGGTCCGATAACGGGAACCCAAGCGTACGACCAATCCGAATCTCGCTTGCCACTAATGGGCAGTACGAAATGAGCCAAACGTGGACCAAGATCCCGAGCAGGATTAATCGCATACCCGGTTGAACCACCGAGTGATAACCCTATCGACCAGACCAACACGCCGACCAGAAAAGGACCAAATCCTTGAGGAAAACCAGTTTCGGGGTTCAAATTGACCGGCGCTAGAATCGCCAAGACTCCAAGAACAAGCATGAACGTGCCAATAATCTCAGTTATCAGGTTCATCGTCGGCTTCCGTACCGCGGGTCCCGTACAAAATACCGCCAACTTCGCATCTGGATTTTCGGTTTCCGCCCACAGGGGTTGGTAGACTAACCAGACCAGCACCGCACCAAAGAACGCGCCGAGCAACTGTGCAGTCACATAGACAGGAACGTTGGTCCAAGGAAATTGACCAATCGATGCCAAACCAATCGTTACCGCTGGATTGATATGAGCTCCGCTGACAGCACCAACCATATAGACAGCAATCGCAACGGCCAGACCCCAGCCCGTTGTAATCACTATCCAGCCACTTCCATACCCTTTCGATCGACTCAATAGGACATTGGCGACAACGCCATCACCCAATAGGACAAGAATCATCGTGCCGAGCAATTCAGCGGTAAACGTTGACATGCGGGCTCCTCACAAATGTGCCTTCTCTAGCCAAGCTAATCAAACCGTATCTGACTAGAGAGAACCAGAAAAGGTGACCTATCAGATTCTTATCCTCGCATTGAGGCTGAAATCTTAGCACTGTCCATGGCATTAAACAGTAAACTTCCAAGAAAGTTTCGCACTGGCAAGCAATCAGATAGACATGAATTCAGTCGGTGCACCCCAGAAGCTAGTGCACGATCCATAATGAGAAAGTGACACTTCGTCAAACTGGCCCGCATCGTCGTTACAATCCACTGCTTAGTGAGTGGGTACTGACATCTCCCGCTCGATTGGAGCGGCCCTGGCTAGGCCAGATGGAGTCTGTGGCAACGGTCGAACGTCCTCAATACGATCCAGAATGTTATTTGTGCCCGGGAAACACGCGTGCCGGTGGTGTGCGCAATCCAAGGTACACAGACACGTTTGCCTTCGACAATGACTTTCCAGCGATTGAATCAACGACCAAGACTACCTTCTTAAAACGCTCAGAATTACTCAAGAGTCAACCGGAATCTGGAATCTGCCGTGTCCTCTGTTTTTCACCACGGCATGATCTTTGGTTAGCACGAATGTCAGAAACTGAAATTGCCAGCGTGGTGAATAGCTGGATTAGTGAACTCACAGACTGCGGGAAGCGTACGGATGTTCAATACGTGCAGATCTTCGAAAACCACGGGGAGTTGATGGGCTGTAGCAATCCACATCCACATTGCCAAATTTGGGCCGTTGGTCATGTTCCAACCATTCCTGCACGAAAGATCGCGGCACAACAAACTTACTTCAAGCAACATGGATCCGATCTGCTTGGAGATTACCTCGATGTGGAATTATCAGAAGTTGAGCGCATCGTATACACCAACGATGACTGGGTGGCCCTTGTGCCGTTCTGGGCCGTTTGGCCATACGAGCTGATGGTGATCCCGAAACGCCGAGTAGCCACTCTCACGGATCTTAATGAGATTGAACGCAAGAACCTTACTGCGTTGATCGCAAACGTGACGGTGCGATACGACAATCTATTCCAGTGTGAATTCCCTTACTCAATGGGCTGGCACGGATGTCCGACCGATGGGAATCAACATCAGGCCGTTAGAGTACATGCCGTCTACCATCCTCCCTTACTCCGTTCTCAGACGATACGGAAATTTTTAGTAGGGTACGAATTGACGGCTGAGCCACAACGGGATTTAACAGCAGAAATGGCCGCTGAGCAATTACGAGCCGTTTCTGGTCAACACTATTTGATCTCGAACCCAAATATCGCTGCCGATCGATGATGACAGACTTCTCACTCCACGATCAGGTCACTGCCGAATTTGAGCAAGCCTTCAGCAAACGACCAGTGGCCGTTGCTCACGCCCCTGGCCGAGTGAATCTTATCGGCGAACATACGGATTATCAGGAAGGCTTTGTCCTACCAATGACGGTAGATCGATACGTTGCAGTAGCCTTCGCACCACGTTCGGATCGAATGATCCGTGCCCACACATCCCTGTTCAACAAGACGGTTGAATATCCACTCGATGGTTTGACGCCAATTGGTCAAGGCTGTTGGTCGGATTACATAATGGGCACGGCTTGGGCAATGCATGAAGCTGGCTTCCCTCTCATAGGGATTGACATTGCCGTAAAAAGCGACCTTCCGATGGGAGCCGGCTTGTCTTCCTCTGCAGCGCTAGAAGTTGCAATGGCACGAGCACTCTGTAGCGTTAGTCAATGCACTTGGGATCCAATCGTGATGGCGCAACTCGCCCGCCGTGCTGAAAACGAATTCGTAGGAGTGGGCTGTGGCATCATGGACCAGGTAGCATCGACCGCTGGCAAAGCAAATTGCGCCCTGCTCCTTGACTGTCGTTCACTTCAATTCGAGCTGGTTCAACTACCAAGCCAAGTGGGAATTGTGGTCATGGACACCGGTGTGAGACGGAGTTTAGGCACAACCGAGTACGACACAAGGCGAAAAGATTGCGCCGCGGCAGTCGCAGCCATAAAAACCTTTGCACCGCACGCGGCAGCCTTGCGTGATGTAAATGAAACCTTACTCGCAAGAGCCGAAGCTCAACTGAGCACCTCAACGTATAGACGAGCACAACACGTGGTCACAGAAAATTTGCGACCAATGAAATTGGCGAAAGCACTGCAGAGTGGAAACTTTGAAAACGCTGGAGAGCTACTTAACGATTCGCACGCGAGTTTGCGTGATCTGTACGAAGTTTCTAGTCCAGAACTTGATCTTATTACCGATCTCGCACGAAGTGAATCGAGTTGCCTCGGAGCACGTATGACCGGAGCTGGCTTTGGTGGCTCTGCGATTGCTCTCGTCCGCACCGAGGGTATTCGACGCTTTATTGACCAGGTCCGTCAGATGTACGCAAAATGTTCCGAACACCAGGGGAGTTTCTTTCACGGCAGCGCGGTCGATGGAGTTTCCGTACGTGCCATGACCTAAACTGACGAAAAATGGATCCAGTTGCACACACACTCGTCGGTGCCAGTCTTGCCAAGACCCGTCTTGGACGCCTCACTCCATTGGCTACTGTCACACTTCTCCTCGCTGCCAATGCACCTGACATCGATGCGATCGCGATGTTTCTAGATCGCGAGACGTCATTACACGTTCGACGCGGTTGGACACATGGGATCCTTGCGATCGCTGTCCTCCCGGTCATCATTACTGGTCTTATGGTTGGGTTGGACCGTTTACGATACATAATCCTTAAACGCAACGCAGAACCTGTGGCACTCAAGCCACTACTTCTTCTGTCATACCTTGGCGTTTTAAGTCATCCCATGCTCGACTGGTTGAACACCTACGGTATCCGACTCTTGATGCCATTCGACGACCGTTGGTTCTATGGTGATGCACTCTTTATTGTCGATCCATGGATCTGGTTGTTGGCGTCCAGCGCCGTGGTTCTTGCACACACACGGGCAACCACAAGTATCACACTCTGGATTGTTGCCGCGGGTGCAAGTAGTTCTCTCATTCTCACAAATGACGTGACACCAATTGAGGCGAAGCTCTTTTGGTGTCTGGGTCTTGGCTGTCTCGTGGGTCTTAGAATCTGGGGTGGCTTGCAGGCACGAATCTCTCAAGTGGCTATTAAGAGCCTGCTTGCGATTTTCGTCTATATCAGTAGCATGGCGTTAGGCTCACAAGTGGCCAAAACTCAGGTCCGGCAATGGTTACACGCCGAAGGAATCCCACTGAACAAGATCATGGCTGGACCGGTACCGGCTAATCCCTTCGTGCGTGATGTCGTGGTACAAGGGCCCCATCGCTACTATTTTCTACAAGTCAACTGGCTGGCCGCCGACCAGATACGCCCAACCTCCCCTTCAATCGCGAT
>DODG01000005.1:3306-4504 GCA_003509065.1 Acidobacteriota bacterium | reverse complement strand
CTGTTTGACGACTTCGGTTAAACAGGCGACTTCTTTTTAGTGGCGCAACTTTACGTGTTAGGTGGCCTAGTTTCGGTTCTCATAATTTCAGGCCAACTGTATATGACCACTGGTGTTACCTCGTTTAGCCGGACTTTTCTCTTTACCCTTCTTGCAACTACGGCATCCATTGCCTGTAACTCGCAAGACCTTTCTGAACAGGTTTTCACTGGTTCCACCATGGGGACGACTTTTAGGGTCGGCATTATCCAGGAAGGGATTTCCGATACACCGTCTGGCGATATTCGAAGAACGATAGAGGCTGAACTTGATGGTGTCGATCGGATGATGTCGCATTATCGACCAGATTCCGAGCTATCTCGGTTTAATGCCTTTCGTGACACGCAGCCGTTTTCATTCACAACGGACACGTTTGAAGTCATTAAGCAAGGGCAGGAGATCGCAGCACTCACTGATGGTGCTTTTGATATTACGGTTGGTCCCTTAGTGGCTGCGTGGGGTTTCGGTGTCGAACAACACAACCTTCCGCCAACGAGAGCAACGATTGTTGAATTGCTTAAACACAGCGGTCACGATCAACTGCATCTCGATTTTTCTGCAAAGAGCGTTCGTAAACGAGATCCCTTGATCGGATTTGACCTATCAGCCATAGCCAAAGGTTATGCGGTGGACCGGGTAGCCAGTGCGATTGAGTCTAAAGGTGTAATGCAATACATGATTGAAGTGGGTGGTGAGGTGCGTACGAGAGGCCTGAACGCTTCTGGTGAACCTTGGCGCATCGGTATTCAGGTGCCGGATTCAAAGACGCAATCGATCATTCAAGTGGTTCCGTTACGCGATATGGCGATGGCGACATCCGGTGATTATCGCAGTTACTATGAAGTAGATGGACAACGGATTTCCCACACGATTGATCCTCGGACCGGTTACCCAGTTACGCACGGCTTAGCGTCAGTGACTGTCGTGGGCACATCCTGCTCGTGGGCCGATGGCATGGCTACGGCATTAAACGTGTTGGGTCCAACCGATGGGTACCGTTTCGCGGTAGCGGAAGGTGTTGCGGCACTCATGCTGGTACGTACTGATGCAGGAGAGTTTGACCAGAAAATGACGCCTGCGTTTGAGCATCTCTTGCAAACCGATTTACAATAATCGGGTTATGACCATATTCTTTCTTTCCGTACTAGTCGTGGGCCTG
>DODG01000005.1:3044-3183 GCA_003509065.1 Acidobacteriota bacterium | reverse complement strand
CTCTGAAGATGAGGCGTTAGTCGATCATTAACGTGAATAACATCCTGTAGTCTAACAACTACTTAGTAGGTCACCTAAAGCCTTGATTAAAGTTTTATCCTGTTCTGGCAAGACGGTTCTAAGATCCAGGAGCACCCGA
>DODG01000005.1:0-3001 GCA_003509065.1 Acidobacteriota bacterium | reverse complement strand
CTTTCCGTACTAGTCGTGGGCCTGGCAATGCTCATTATGGCGGTCGGTGTGATATTCAGTAACCGTTGTTTGCGTGGTTCCTGTGGTGGAGATAAGGTTTTCGATTCGGATGGAAAGGAACTTGTTTGTGATGCGTGTCCCCACCGTGTCTCTGAAGATGAGGCGTTAGTCGACCATTAACGTGAACAACTTTATGTGGCCTAACAATAACTTAGTAGGTCATCTAAAGCCTTCATTAGTATTTTGTCCTGTTCTGGCAATACAGTTCTAAGATCCAGGAGCACCCGATCTTGATCGATGCGACCAATGATTGGTGGATCGAATTTCCGGAGTGCGGTTTGGATATAGTCCGCGCTTCTGTTTGCAGATTGAATAGCGATCACTTTTGTGGGTAAGTGGGTCTCTGGCGCACTACCACCACCGATGGCCGAATGGTCGTTAAGGATCTCCACCTGTGCGTCTCCACTCTCAATGGTGTTTACGACTGTTTGGGCGCGTTTTCCGATCTCTTCAACAGGGGTAGAGAGCATAATGGAGACTGGCACTGTAACGTGTGCTTGTCCAGCGGCATGCTCCTGTAATGTAGCGCCTAATGCTGCATAGGTTAACTTGTCGACGCGCAATGCTCGCATCAGTGGGTGTGCTCGAATGCGTTCGATCTTGTTGGATTGTCCAACTAGAATTCCTGCTTGGGGTCCACCTAACAATTTGTCAGCACTGAAGCAAACAACATCGGTTCCGGCAGCAACACTTTTCCTGACCGTGGGTTCGTCAAGCTGTTGACTTTGCGAATCAGTGTTATTCCCAAGATAACCGCTTCCCAGATCTTCTGCGACAGTAATATTGAAACGTTTTCCGAGCGACACTAGTTCATCTATTGTTGGGCGTTCAGTGAACCCGTGGATGCGGAAATTAGATGGATGCACACGCAGTAAAAGTGCCGTTCTTTCCGTGATGGCTGCGGCGTAATCCGCTACCCGGGTCTTATTCGTTGTTCCGACTTCTCGGAGTACGGCGCCAGATGCAGACATGATCTCGGGAACACGGAAACCGCCGCCGATTTCGACCAATTCACCACGCGATACGATGACTTCACGTCCACTAGCCAGTGCCGATAACAATAAAAAGGTGGCTGCAGCGTTGTTGTTGACGACCGCTGCCGCTTCGGCGCCTGTCAATCGTTGCACTAATGAGTTGATGTGGCGATCCCGCTGACTACGCTTTCCGTGGCTCAGATCGTATTCGAGATTGACGTAACCACCGGCAGTTTCAGCAATTTGCTGAACCGCTGATGTGGTGAGTGGGGCACGTCCCAAGTTGGTATGCAGGATCACTCCTGTAGCATTAATCACCTGTCGCAGTGAGGGTGCAAACCAATCAGTAAGCCGCCTTCGGGTGCTTTCTTCAAGGTATTCCATAGCGGCCGTCATATTAGGTATTGAGGTCGACAGGGAATCCCTAGTGCTTACCAATTTAGTACGTAATTCTTCAGTTTCAAGTCGCAATGCTTCAAGTGTGGCATTGCGTCCATATTTTTTTTGAAGTAATTGGATTACCCGTCGTTCGATCAATTGCCCAATAGAGGGCAGGATTCGAGGATCTGCCATTGTTCTTCGCTGCCTCTTTTTACTGCTTATGGTGTTAACTGAATGATTTGATTGCTGTATTCCCTTCCTGTGAACTTGTCGTGTTGTCAGGATTCAGGATACCATCACGTGCACGGTTCTCGTCATGACGAAGACTTCATCTAATCAAGGCATGGACGACCAGGAGAAGCGAAATATTCAAGAGAATCGACTATCTGAGCGGTTCTGGCCATATAGTGATCTCTCCGAGCAACCCACCGAAGAAGAGTTAATCGCTCTTGAGCCAGATTTGCGTGCCGCGTTATTTCAAGATGTCGAAGAGACGCTCTCCGTCACTTTAGTGTTTCCAGTATTTAAGGGTGCGGATTATGAAGAAGTTGTAACCCGCGCAAAGGCTTCCGCCGAATATCGCGAAGTCGGAACAGGTGAGGCATTCCGACACCGCGCCCGGTTTTTTCCTGGCGAAGTGTTTAAGCTTCGAGATCTCTACGATCTCATAAATCGGAACATTACCTGCGAGGTCTTAATTAATGACCGTCCAGTGCCGTACGCACGCGACTTGTGGCTTCCTCTAATATGGTTTCTCACATTTCGATGATCGTAAGATGGTTCCATGATTGTGCTAGGTCTGCCATGGGGTGTTGTTATGCCGTCCTGTCTAGAGAGTCTGAGGAATTCTGATGCGGGCTTTATTGAGTGTGTCGGATAAGACAGGCATCGTAGAATTTGCGTCCGGCTTAACGTCACGCGGTTATAAATTAATTTCTACAGGAGGAACCGCACGAACATTACAAGATGCAGGATTACCTGTTACTCCTGTATCTGAAATCACCGGAATGCCAGAAATGATGGATGGTCGGGTCAAGACCTTGCATCCAAATATTCACGCTGGGATATTGGCCAGGCGTGACCATGAAACGGACTTATCGTCTCTTCAACAGTACGACATCGAACCTATTGATCTGGTTGTCGTTAACCTTTATCCGTTTGCTCGAACGGCAGCGAAGAAAAGTGTTCCTGTTAGTGAATTAATCGAACAGATCGACATCGGCGGGCCTTCGCTAGTTCGTGCCGCTGCTAAGAATTTTAAAGACGTCTTGGTGATTGTAGACTCGGGTGATTACAAGGAAACCCTACTAGGGCTGGATAGGTTAGACGGTCCGGAGTTAGCATTCCGCTTACAACTTGCGCGTAAAGCGTTCGCACATACCGCAGAGTACGATACAACGATCGCCCACACGTTTGAATCGATTGTTGTGTCTGGTACAGATTGTCGACGCGAACAATCGTCTCCGGCGGCGGTAGTGCCGGACCGATTAACGCTTGACTTACCAAGAATTTCAACACTTCGATACGGTGAAAATCCGCATCAAGAAGCTGCGTGGTATGGAGACTCGAAGGGTATTGGATTACCG
>DODG01000044.1 GCA_003509065.1 Acidobacteriota bacterium | reverse complement strand
GCCTCAATCACGTTGAACCCTCCATCAGTCAGCAGTAGGATGACCTCCTATGGGCGGCAACTCTGCACGTGCACGTTGTAGACCCTTGGCGGTAATGGAACCCATAAAAGAGGGCTTTGATGCAGATTCGGAGAATCGCGTTATTTCAGGTCGACTTACCCCTTCACGAGGGCAGTTACAATTGGTCGGGTGGCAAGTCGGTCCAAGTATTTGATAGTACGATTGTCCGAATTGAGACGGACACAGGCTTGGCGGGATACGGGGAGGTTTGCCCACTAGGGTCTGTCTATCTTCCAGCGTATGCCAATGGTGTACGTGCGGGGATTACCGAGATTGCTCAAGATTTAATCGGCCAGGATCCAACGCAGCTTAACAAGTTGAATCGAAAAATGGATGAACTCCTCAAGGGACATCCATACGTTAAATCGGCGATCGATATTGCTTGCTGGGACATTCTTGGCCAAGCTGTAGAACAGCCGGTTTGTCATTTGCTTGGCGGTCGTTTCGGGGAGGATTTTGCTCTCTATCGAGCGATTTCCAGGGATACACCGAACGCCATGGCCGAGAGCGTCAGTCAGTACCGCGCAGAAGGCTACCGGAAATTTCAATTAAAGGTTGGCAGCGACGCCGAAACGGACATCGAACGAATTCGCTGCACCCGCAAGGAACTCCAAAAGGACGATGTGCTCATCGCTGACGCCAACACCGGCTGGTTGATGAAAGATGCGATACGAGTCGCTCGAGCAGTTCAGGATGTTGATGTGTTTATTGAGCAACCATGTGCCACCTACGAAGAGTGTTTGTCTGTTCGACGGAATATTGATCATCCATTCGTGCTTGATGAGTGCATGGATAGCGTTCAGATGCTCGTGCGTGGACACAGCGATTTAGCAATGGATGCGGTCAACCTCAAAATCAGCAAGTTTGGTGGCTTAACTAAAACCCGACTGGTGCGAGATTTATGCGTCTCGCTTGGGTTGGCGATGACCATTGAGGATAGCTGGGGTAGCGACATCACGACGGCCGCAATCGCACACCTAGCACACAGCACACCGTCTGAATTTTTGTTCACTGCGACAGACTTTAACAGTTATGTGACAGTACGTACGGCTGATGGTGCACCCCAGCGTCATGAGGGTCGGATGGCCGCGAGTACGGAGCCTGGGTTGGGGATTCACCCTCGCACGGAGATACTGGGTGAACCCGTAGCGACTTGGGAAGCAGGAAGTCATGCCTAAACGTCTTGGTTTACTGATTGTCACCATCTTGATCGGATTTGTCTTGGTTGGGAAGGCAGTGCAGCAATCTCGTGTGGACCTGCAGGAACGCTTTCGGCGAATGTCGGATGAATACGAAGCCGAGGGGCTGGCCGAGAAATATACCGGTGTCACGACGCATGGTGCGCCCGCAGAAGGTCTGTTCGGGATTCATTCAACAGGTGTTTCGACTGAACCAATACAGCGTGCCGCTAAGGATTTCTTGGGATCACTCACCTCTGAGCAAGTCGCTAAAACGGTTTTTCCCGTGGATGATCCCGAGTGGCGTAAGTGGATGAATCAGCATTTCTACATCCGGCAGGGTATGGGATTTGATGAAATGCAGGAAGTCCAACGAAACGCGGCGTTCGGGTTATTACGTGAGTCGTTAAGCGCGCGTGGTCTTAAGCTGACCCGTGACATTATGAAGCTCAACCACACGCTCGGTGAACTTAATGGTGACAACTTCGTTGAGTATGGCGAGTGGCTATATTGGATCACCATTATGGGCGAACCCTCATCAACCGAACCATGGGGTTGGCAGCTTGACGGCCATCACGCCATCATCAATTATTTCGTCTTAGGTGATCAGGTCGTGATGACACCGTTCTTCGTCGGTTCGGAACCAGTGATTGCAGAAACTGGAAAATATATGGGCACCTCGATCATGCAGGTAGAGCAGAACCGAGGGTTGGCGATGCTTCGTGCGCTTTCCGAGGGGCAACAGGAACAGGCTGTCATTCAGGTGTCGAAGACTGGGAACGACAACTTAGGAGAGGCATTCAAAGATAATATCGTGCTGGACTATGCTGGTGTTTCGGTGGCCTCTTGGTCAGACACACAAAAGGATCAGCTGCTTGAGCTAATCGAGCTTTATATTGGTAACTTGCGTGACGGCCATGCCCGTGTTCGGATGGAAGAAGTCACGGCACATCTGAACGATACCTTTTTCGCTTGGATTGGGGGCACTGACGACGAAGCCGTTTTCTACTATCGAATTCATAGTCCAGTGATTCTAATTGAGTTTGACCACCAGCAACCGGCGGGTCTTCGCCATTTATTTTCAAGTGATTTACCGATCAGAGAGCACGTGCATGCTGTGATCCGTACCCCCAATGGAAACGATTATGGCAAGGATCTTCTTCGTCAACATTACAAGGCGCATCCACATACGCCTTAGTACTATTTAGTGTCATGCCTTGGTAGTGATGGAAGAAGAGATTGATTACTGGTATTTAGAAAACGAAACCGAAACCTTAACGTAGGCGGTATGTAACGATGAAAATTGCGCTTGGATCTGACCACGCGGGATTCCACTATAAAGCGATACTCGTACGTCATCTGCTCGATCTTGGGCATGAAGTCGTGGACTTCGGTACCGATTCCGAGAAATCTGTCGACTATCCTGATTACATCAGGCCCGCGGCCGAGGCTGTAGCGAGAGGGGAATGTGAACGAGGTATCGTGCTGGGAGGGTCAGGTAACGGAGAAGCTATCGTGGCGAATCGAGTGAAGGGGATTCGATGTGCACTATGCTGGAATACGGAGTCAGCGCAGCTCGCTCGTTCCCACAACAACGCGAATATGATCTCGCTCGGTGCACGAATGGTGAGCGAGGACGACGTCCGTCAAATTGTCAACACGTGGTTGACGACGCCATTCGACGGAGGTCGCCACGCGAATCGGGTTAATAAGATCGATGAATGAACGGTTTAATAAAGACGGAGAGATGATTTCTCCACCCATTTATTCATTCTTTTTGATATTTCGATAGCGCTTAACTTGGGTTGACTTACTGTTGTACCGCCGTTCCCATAATCTCAAAATGCGAGTTTCCCAATAGCACACTCGAACCAATGAAAGCCCGTGATGGTAACGGTCCTTCGAAGTACGTCATATAGATTGTGTTAAAGGTATCGTAAAGTGCGAGATCGGTGCAGAAGACTTGCACCCAAACTAAATCGTCCATCGTTAGACCACCAGCTTCGACATTGCTCTGAAACGTGTCTAAGAGATTGTGGATTTCTGCTTCAATGTCTGCACCGATGTCGCCAGTATTC
>DODG01000020.1 GCA_003509065.1 Acidobacteriota bacterium | reverse complement strand
TGGACGTAAGGTGGTACCTGTGCAGCTCCCCTTGGGCGAAGAGAAGTCTTTTCACGGTGTAATCGATCTCGTTTCAATGCAGGAACTTGTCTTCGAAAGCGATGGCAGTGGTAAGTTCTCCGCGCAAGAAATCCAATCTAAATCCACAGAAAAAGCCACTGCAGCACGCGACAAACTGATTGAGGTGATCGCTGAGACCGACGACACCTTGATGGAAAAGTTTTTTGAAGCGGGAACGCTAACCCAAGAAGAATTAAATGAAGGTTTAAAAACAGCGACACGTGCCGGGCTAGTGTTTCCATTATTTTGTACCTCTGCAACATTGAACATTGGTATTCAGCCAGTTTTGGAAAGCATTCTCACCTATCTGCCATCACCAGCCGATAGACCATTTTCTGGCGTAGATCGGTCCAGCAACGAACCAGTGATGTGTGAGGCCAAGGAGTCTGAACCGTATGCCGCCTTCGTTTGGAAGACGATCGCAGATCCGTTTGCTGGGAAGATTACGATGTTCCGTGTAGTGTCTGGTTCGTTGAAATCTGACACCACCATACATAATTTAACAAAGGACGATAGTGAGCGACTAGGACAGCTCATGATACTGCAAGGCAAAACTCAATCTACCGTAACAGAGATTAAGGCCGGAGATCTTGGTGCAGTAGCAAAATTGAAAAACACGCATACAGGAGACACATTCGGCGACAACACCAACACGGTTGCTTTTGCGCCATTCAAGTACGCAGAGACAGTCTTGTCTTATGCAGTTGAGCCCAAGAGTCGCGGTGACGAAGAGAAGATCGGCACCGCCTTGAAACGATTAACCGAGGAAGACCCAACAATTCAGTATGACCGAGACGCACAAACAAATGAATTACTTCTTTCTGGCCAAGGCCAGCTCCATATTGAAGTAACCGTAGCTAAACTTAAACGAAGGTTTGGTGTCGAAGTTAACCTAAACCTACCAAGAATTCCATATCGAGAAACGATTTCGACACATACCGAGGCCCATGGTCGACACAAGAAGCAGAGTGGCGGACACGGGCAATTTGGAGACTGTAAGATTCGCGTGGAACCATTGGAACGTGGCTCAGAGTTTGAGTTCGCCAATGAGACTTTTGGCGGTTCCATTCCACGCCAGTTCATTCCTGCAGTTGAAAAGGGGGTTAACGAAGCTCGAATGCAAGGATTTCTAGCTGGTTTTCCAGTTGTCGATTTCAAAGTCACGGTCTTTGATGGTTCGTTCCATGCAGTGGACTCAAATGAACTCTCCTTCAAAATGGCAGGTAAACTCGCCTTTAAAGACGCTATGACTCGAGCTAAGCCGACTATATTAGAACCTATTATGAACGTAGAAATCTACGCTCCGAACGAGTTCGCTGGTGACTTGATGGGAGATCTTAACAGTCGCCGAGGTCGCATCGGTGGCATGGAACCTCGAGGTGTCATGACCTCCATCAAGGCACAGGTTCCAATGGCCGAAATGCTTACTTACGAGCAGCAGTTGACCTCAGCTACTGGTGGCCGAGGATCGTATCACATGGAATTTTTACAATATGAAGAAGTGCCAACTCACCTTCAAGGTAAGATAATTGCGGCTTCAAAAGGCGAAGGCAGTCCCGAATCAGAAGACGAAGACTAGCATGAGGACTGTGCGCTAGCTTACAACAAGACTATTTAGATACAAGAATCACTTATCGGTTGATTTTTTTTCTGCAGCTTTAGTTTTTTTAGACGCACGACGACTCTTTTTATCAGTAGTATTTGGAATCGAGGCCTCATCATCTGTGGGTTTCGACGCTTTGCCGCGCATACGCTGCGCAGCTGCTCGCAAGCGACCTCCCACACCTTTCGACTTAACCTGAACAGTTGTTTTTTCATCGGCTGACTTCACCGAAGCCTGGACGTATTCGCTACCCACCAATTCCACCTGGGCAACTTCAGCACTGTCACCTCGACGAACACCAAGTCTCAGCAATCTCGTATAACCACCGGCTCTAGCTGAAAAACGGGGTGCAATGCCATCAAATAATTTACTCAATACTATCGGATCAGCAATCTCTCGACGCACCAAACGACGTGCATGCACAATCTTTGACTGCTCTTCACTCGCTAGGCCACGCTTGGCAAGCGTAATCAGACGCTCGACAAACGGTCGCAATTCCTTAGCCTTTGGTACAGTCGTCTCAATCCGCTCATGCCGTAATAAGGCCACTGCTTGATTGCGCAACAGCGCAAGACGATGTTCACTAGTTCGACCTAATTTTCGATGCGCTACACGATGACGCATGTATTGTCATACCTCAAGAGAATTGCTAGGACTCTCTAGCTGCTCTGTTGGTTGATCCAACCGCATACCCAAGCTGAGTCCCATACTGGTCAACAGATCCTTAATCTCGTTCAGTGATTTACGACCAAAATTCTTGGTCTTGAGCATTTCACCTTCAGTCTTCTGCACTAATTCACGAATTGTTTCAATATTCGCATTCTTTAAACAGTTGTATGATCTGACTGAAAGTTCCAACTCTTCTACACTTTTTTCAAGATTGTCGTTTGATACTACCTCTTGGATTTCTACCGGCGCTTCACTGATTTGCTCAACTGAATCTTCAAGATTAATAAAAATGTTTAAGTGATCGCGAAGTAACTTAGCGGCCAGAGAGACTGCTTCACGAGGAGCAATCGAGCCATTAGTCCAGAGATCCATCGTTATCTTCTCGTAGTCAGTTGTCTGCCCTAAACGAGCAGCTTCAACTACATGTTTAACCTTCTTGACTGGGGAATGG
This sequence comes from Acidobacteriota bacterium, assembly GCA_003509065.1. The sequence goes on along the minus strand of DODG01000020.1, from coordinate 428 downwards.
ACAGAATCAATAGGTATCCAACCGATTCCTAAATCCTCATCAAAATTCTTATCGGCTGATACATATCCACGTCCTCGGCGAACCCTGACCTCCATATTCAGAGCACCACCCTCTGCAACTGTCGCGATGTGCGCATCCGGCTCAAGAATCTCAACATCTGCATCGGTTTGAAGGTCCCGAGCCTTGACTTCTCCAGGCTTCGTTACGTTGATCGTAAGTATCTTGGTCGTCCCAACGTGTATCCTGAGTGGCACCTGCTTTATATTGAGAATAACATCCGTCGCATCCTCTACCACGCCGGGTATGGGTGAAAACTCATGTAGTACACCGTCAATTTTTACTGCCACTGCAGCGGCTCCTTCAATCGAAGAAAGTAAGACCCGTCGCAAGGCAATTCCAATCGTTGTCCCGAAACCACGTTCGAACGG
>DODG01000399.1 GCA_003509065.1 Acidobacteriota bacterium | reverse complement strand
ATACGGAAAGAGCGCATTTAATTGGTCAAGCGTTGCCAGGTTATCGAGAAAGAATCGATCCTGCCAAAAAGCCGCGGCTGCACTGAGAAAAATAAATGCGGTGATAAATACGTATCCCGAAGGACTGCTAAAATAGATTCGTAAATCACGTCGGGCAAGTGCGCGAATCACGGGAATGTTTAACCGCACATTCAAGTTCAGGTTTAACAACCTCACAATGCCACCGTACCTGTCTTGTCACCTGCTGACTCAGCCTGCACCGATATCTCGCTTCGCTCATCACTCGTGAGTCGATAAAACGGTTGCTCCAACGAACCGCCGCCTTCGCGAAGTTCAGTCGGTGTGCCATCAAACACAAGCTCACCGTTGTGCACAAACAAGACGCGGTCAGCAATTGCGTCTACCTCCTGCAGGATGTGCGTCGAAATCAACACCGTTTTCGTCCGGCCAAGGATCCGAATATTTTCACGGAACTGTCGGATTTGGTTCGGGTCGAGACCCGCAGTGGGCTCGTCCATAATCAGTACGTCGGGATCGTGAAGTAAGGCCTGTGCCAGGCCTACGCGCTGACGTAATCCTCGAGACAACTTGTTAATCGGTTTGTCGAGCACTTGCTGCAAGGCACATAGTTCCCGCACGTCCGCGATTCGACGTTGCAGTCGGTCCGCATCAAGCTCACGTGCTTCACCAAAAAAAGTGAGTAATTCAAGAGGTGTCATCTCGGCGTAGAGTGGACCATTCTCTGGCAAATATCCTAAGTGCTCGGCTGCGCCAATCCGATCACGGCGCACGTCACATCCCGCAATCGCCGCGCTACCCGCAGTTGGTGCGAGGTACCCCGTCAGAAGCTTCATCGTGGTGGTCTTTCCGGCACCATTGGGACCAAGAAAGGCAACAATCTGCCCTTGGGGAATAGCAAAGGACAATCGTCGAACGGCAACAAACTCGCCATAGTACTTACTGAGGCCTTTCGCCTCAATCATCACCTTTGCAGACTCATTTGACATAGCGTGCTCTCAGTGTCCCTTTCCGTATGTGACCGTAAACATAAAAGTGTAGTCTGAAGTTTTTGAAAAGTGTAGCCGTGAGTTTAAAAATGATTGCCGGACACCCGTTGAAGAAAGCCCCATGCACAACATTAGCAACTTTCGACGCAAGATGTTAGGAGAGGCGAAAGTCTTTGTGGCTATAAGATATTGATAATAATAGCGATAATCATATTTCTATCAGTAGTTTCGCTTGACTTCCTTTAATCAGACCTCTAAAATGCCGTTCAAGTACAATCTTGGGTATCATGCCAATATATGTAACGACGTGCATGTCAACACAGCAGAATCCATACATACTTAATCAATAGGGAGTTCTATGGCTGGCGATCGAAACGAGCAAGACCGAGGCAAAGCAATTGACGTGGCTGTCGGCCAAATCGAAAAGCAATTTGGAAAAGGGTCGATCATGCGTCTCGGGCAAGCCGCGGCCGTCACCATTCCGAGTATCTCGACTGGCGCGGTGAGTCTTGATTACGCGCTCGGTGTCGGTGGCGTTCCACGAGGACGGGTGATCGAAATTTTCGGTCCTGAAGCGTCTGGAAAAACTACACTCGCGCTGCAAGTAATCGCCCAGGCTCAGTTGGCTGGTGGAATGGCCGCCTTCGTCGATGCCGAGCATGCCCTTGATGCCATCTATGCACAGAAACTAGGGATCAATTTAGAAGATCTTCTCGTGTCGCAACCCGATCACGGTGAACAGGCCCTGGAAATCGTCGAAGTGCTAGTTCGGTCTGGCGGCGTGGATGTTATTGTCGTTGACTCCGTCGCCGCTTTAGTTCCTCGAGCAGAAATTGAGGGAGACATGGGCGACGCCCAGATGGGATTGCAGGCGCGTCTCATGTCTCAGGCACTCAGGAAACTGACTGGCGTGGTCGCCAAATCAAAAACCTCGCTGATTTTTATTAACCAGCTGCGACAAAAAATTGGAGTGATGTTTGGCAATCCGGAAACCACGACAGGCGGCCGAGCGTTAAAGTTTTACGCCTCAGTCCGGATTGATATTCGTCGTATTGGCGCAATCAAGGATGGCGATGCCGTGGTCGGTGGACGCACACGCGTCAAGGTTGTCAAGAATAAGGTCGCCCCACCGTTTCGCCAGGCGGAGTTCGACCTTATGTACGGAGAGGGAATCTCCCGTGAAGGCGACCTGTTGGATCTCGCGGTCGACCAGAAGATTGTCGAAAAAAGCGGCACGTGGTTTTCCTACGACGGTGAACGCCTGGGTCAAGGCCGTGAAAAGGTCAAGTTGTTTCTCAAGGAGCATCCCGATACTCTCCAAGCCATCGACCATAAGGTACGACGAGAACTCGGCCTCATTCGTGAGGAAACAGCGACAGAAGCCGCGAAGGCATAACCTGGGGCAATCTGATGTTGGAGGTGCTCCTCTCTCTTGATACGACACTCCTTCAGTGGATGCTCGCATGGGCCCAACCACCCTGGCTCACAGAACTCTTTATCACGCTGAGTACGCCTGGTGTAAATCCTGCCATTTGGATCATGGGTGCCCTACTTGTGGGCATCCGCCGACCCGCATTGCGAATGGGCTCTTGGCAGGTTGTACTTGCCGTCCTCGTCACTGTCCTCGTGGTTGATGGCGTGATAAAACCGTTAGTGGCCCGTGACCGACCCGCACAGCGGAATCTCTCGATCCAAGCAACTGTGCTAACACCAGACAGTCCCTCGTTTCCTTCAGGACACGCCGCGGCGGCGGCGGCCGGTGCCTACGCCCTCTCGCGACTGCTCCCCCGTGCGCGCATCGCTCTGTGGTTCGTCGCCATCCTCGTTGGGTGGTCTCGACTCGCCCTTGGCGTGCATTATCCACTCGACGTGATTGGGGGGATTCTCGTCGGACTGTGTTGCAGCGCCTTCGTACTCGGGGGAACCGTATGGTATAGTCGAGATCCCTCCAAGAGTATTCCTACCGGGCCGAGGTAGCTCAGTCGGTA
>DODG01000380.1:3037-3166 GCA_003509065.1 Acidobacteriota bacterium | reverse complement strand
ACCGTATGCGGAAATAGCTGACGAGGCGGCAATAGAAACGTTATCGTCGTTTAGACGATTTGTATGGTCATGATTAACCAAAGAATGAGTATGATCATTCGTGGCTTGCCCGACGAATATGTGCATATG
>DODG01000380.1:0-2704 GCA_003509065.1 Acidobacteriota bacterium | reverse complement strand
AGGAGAACGATCGACGTAATGGTGGTCGATAGCTGGCCCGACAAACGGAATAATAAGTCCTACCATCATCAATGATGGAATAATAGCTAAAACGAACGCGACCGACGTTCTCACTAATCTGTTTTTGCCATTAATCATTGAATAGGGCCAGTCCCAATACACGTTGCGCCTACACATATAGCGCTTCTATATTCCAGTGTATCCAGAATCAACACTCGATATACAGATAATCAACCTATCGATTTGAGCCCAGATGGCATGAGCTTATGAAAATATCCCCTTGATGACTGCACAATAATAAAATCACAAGTAGGATGTGCACAAATGCGACATCATTCCTACAGGAAACATCATGGCAAAGCGAATCAATAGGGCTATAGAACTTCTTGAACAGAATCAAACCATCTACTACGACGGAGGTCACACAGGCCACGTCCTGACCTATGAACAAGGCCTAAAGGACGCACATATATGGGCCGACTATATAAATGTTGGAATGGAACATGGCTCATTCGATATGGCCGGGCTGGATCAATATATTCGAGGGCTTATAGATGGTGGCCCTACCAAAAGCGGGCACCGAACACCGGCAGTAATCGTTGAAACTCCCGTAGAAGGCTCATCAGAAGAAATCATACGATTTAATGCATGGCAATTCCGAATGGTCTTGGCGAGAGGTGTTCATGGGATTTTGTTGTGTCAGGCTGAGACACCGGACGCCGTCCGAGCATTCATCGAATCTTGCCGCTATCCAATCAATATGACCGGTGTTGGCCACGGACTCGAACGTGGAACAAGAGGAACAGGTTCACAACCAACTTCAGCGCCAGTTTGGGGAGTTGATGCTGACACTTATGTTGATAAGGCGGAACCATGGCCACTCAACCCTGAGGGTGAATTGCTCTTAGGGGTAAAGATCGAGACGGTTCGTGCACTCTCTAATTGCGAGTTATCACTCGCTGTTCCAGGTCTAGGATTCGCAGAATGGGGGCCAGGGGACCTTCACATGTCATTCGGAATTAAGCGAGATCCCGATAAACCAATGGATCCGCGATTACTCGAAGCAAGAGATCGTGTAAAGGCTGCTTGTGACGCAAACAATCTCGCATTCCTCGAAGGAGCTACCCCCGAAAATATCACTGAAAAAATCGATGAAGGTGTAAGAATTATCGCGGGTCACAGAGAGGACACAGCCGAAGTAGGACGTTCTTATTCAAAAAGAACCATGCCCGTAGGCTAAAACGGTTCATCGATCTTGTGGTTCAAATTGAGCGAAAACGTCATTTTATTGAAGGTCTTCAACTGCCTCAAGGCATGCCTCAACGGTTAATCCAGCAGAGCCAGGAGCGAATGGACTCACGCCAACTTCATAACCACCCTCCTCGTAAGCAATGTCAGTAGGGAGGTACGCATAGTGGCCATTACTAAACCCAGAAAAAACAGTGTTGTCAGCAGTTGAACGTTCTTTGATCGCAAGTGCTAGCTCTGCAAATGGCTCTACTGGAACACTTACAAGTGTGGTCTCACCGATTCGCATAGCTTGTATATTCATAGGAATATAGCCACCCTGGTCATATATCTCGTAATTCTTAGCTACATTCAAATAAACATTGGCACGCATCACTTTTGACACAGCACGTTGTAGTTCAACTTCGGACAATTGGGATGCACGTGCCTCTGCTAATTCCTTTTCCCCTTGATCAAATGCTGCCTGAGCCTCATCAATCGTCGCAACCCTGCGACTAGGCAAATCAACTGTGATATTTTGAACAGCCACCGTGTCATCGGATTCTTCAACTGGAATATCCGTATAAATCCCAAGATCGGCTCCCGACACTAGAATTTCATCAAGCCGCTCTTCCCTTTTCACTGGGTCGATACCAAGCCTGACACGAGCCGCCTCTGCACCCAATCTCGAACCCGCTTTACGGTACGTCTTTAAGTCTCCGGTGAAACCGTCGACCGGCCCCTGATTACCACTAGCTCCTTGCAAGAACAGACAAATCCCACCAACTGCGTGTTCAACCACTGAACGCATCGGACCGGGAAAATCAGGCGTAACCCATTGGTTTTCATGACCCATGATGGTCGGATGCATTGCGTAATTAACGATCGTGGCTATGGGATCACCGTCGATATCATCAATCCCAACCACGTCCACATCGTGATCTACAAAACCATCCCAGTTTCGACCGGTAAACAGATCTCCGCCATCACGTGCAGGTCGACGGTTTATATTGACCGGACAACTCCCTCGACCAAATCCGCTACGAGCTAATTGCTGGGAATTCTTGGCTAAGGAAACTGCTTCTGCGCAGGCCTTTGGAATTTGATCCCACCACTCATTAGCCAGATCAATACCTTCCTTGATCCACTGTCCGAAAGTAATCGGACCTGAATGTGTATGGGAATAGGAAAGTCGAATGTTCGCAAATGGAATTCCCGATTCAGCTGTTATCAGATCGCGTATTTTGCGATCTTGGTCTCCAGTAAAAATCCCAATATCCACATCAACAATAGCCAAGTCAAGATCATCTTTAGAGACTACGATCGCCGTCACCAGCAGCGGCATGTCGTTACCTACAGAAACCTGGTGGGTTTGAGCACCCCAACCTGCATGGGCCACCCCGACAGGCGGAGTAATATCAACCCGACCAACTCCAGCGTTCAACAACTCAAGACTCCAGCAATAAACAATCTATAA
>DODG01000392.1 GCA_003509065.1 Acidobacteriota bacterium | reverse complement strand
AGACATTTCCGATTAAGCACAACTGTATTTATCTAAATAACGCATCCATTGGTCCTTGCTCGACTGATGTCACGAGCGCGGTAAATACCTTTATGACAGATGTTCAAGAAAATGGTCGTCTCAACTATTCAAATTGGTGCCAACAGGCTGATGAAGTTATCAAGCCTCGAATCGCTAGATTATTGGGTGTGAGGCCATCGGAAATTGCCTTCGTTCCAAATACGACTCAAGGGTTATCACTCGTGGCTAATGGACTCGATTGGCGAGCTGGAGACAATGTCATTATCTCAAGCATTGAATACCCTTCAAACGTTTATCCTTGGCTTAATCTTCAACCCCGTGGTGTCGAAGTCCAATCAGTCGAACCCTACAATGGAGAGATATGTCTGGACGATTTTGTAAATCTGATGAACTCCAGAACTCGCCTCGTATCGATCAGTTCCGTTCAGTTCTCAAACGGCTACCGAGTCGATCTCGAACAACTCAGCGATATTTGCCAACGACGTAATGTGCTCTTAAATATTGATGCAATCCAACACATTGGCGCACTTGATTTTGATGTGTCGCAATATCACATTGATTTCTTGTCCGCAGGCGGACACAAGTGGCTCTTGTCTCCAATCGGAACAGGTATCTTTTATTGCCGGGACTCATCACTAAATTACTTACGACCACCAACAGTTGGATATCACACGGTGGATAAGCCGTTGGATCACGCAGACTTTTCTCTTGACTGGCGGCCTGGGGCTGCCCGCTTCGAAGAAGCTTTGGTAAATTTTCCAGGTCTATGGGGACTCAATGCTTCCATTGAAATACTCCTTGAACTGGGTATGTCATCAATCGAAACACACATCCTTGAATTGACCTCACTCGCGATAGAAGGACTGTCCGCGAAAGGTTACCTTATATGCAGTTCAATAAAGCCATCCGAACGCTCAGGCATCGTAACATTCCAGCATCCCACAATATCGGCATCTGAAATAGACAGTCGATTACAGCAGGCGGGGATCCAACTTGGTGTGCGCAGAGGAGCGCTTAGAATATCCCCTTCGCTATACAACGACGCAGACGAAATTTCAGCATTTCTAAGCGCTTTACCATGAAGTTTAACCGAGCTTTCCTGTGCAGTTTTTAGTGATTCCTTAAATGTTTTCTAGTACAACGGCTCCTGATATACTCATTTCGATCTCTTGATTTCGGATAAACGCCAGGTCAATCAATAGGAGACGCCATGAGAGCGTGCTACTTCACTTCGTCGGTATTCATATTTCTAACAACTAGCCTGATTCTTGGACTGAGCGCACCAGTAGCAGCTCAGGATGGTGAAACTGATAGAATTCGGATTCTTATATTTGGGTCGGATGAATCAAACAGTGGACCGATTGATCTCAATCTTCCACCAGGGGAATGGGAATTTGCGCCTTTAGCCTTCGCAGAAGAAGGCAGCCAATACAGTTACAGTTCAAGACAAGGTTCTAACGCGATCAATCAACTTATTGAAGGACTCCAGCGAACAGACGAGAGACGGCAACTTATGCAAGTTGTCGAAACAGAGCAAGAAGCTGACATTATGCTGGAAATTGTGGCTACAGAAGTCAGAGGAACCATTAAAGGCGCCAACATCTTTCGAGACGGAGACACTCAAGGAACAGTATCAAGTACTGTGCGAGAAGACGTTATCCTCGCACGCTTGGTAATTCCCAACATGGTTTTCACGACGGATTTTCTAGGCGCAAAAGATGACAGGTTGCGAGGGCCAGGTGAGAACGCTGCAGCCATGATTGAGGAGTGGATCGGCAGAAACTTGGACGCGCTTCAGCAATTAATTGGCACGAGCTATTAAAAACCGAACGGAAAAAAACTTGTTGAACCATTCGTCGATGTATGATTGACCGATGTAACGGGAAACGTCAATACTTACTGACGTACCTAACGGCCGTTACTTGAGAGCGTCATAACCCATAAAGATAACATTGACCCATCTACGTTAGGACTACACTTCCTAGCGTGGCATCACATCTTCCCAACGCATAACTGGATTCGTCAGGGTTCCGATTCCTTCAACAGAACATTCAGCCACATCTCCTGGTTCCATAAACACAGGTGGCGTTCTGGCATACCCAACACCACCGGGAGTACCGGTGGCAATCACGTCACCAGGTTTCAAAATAATATTGTTCGATACGAATTGGACCAATTCATCAACGCTATGTTGCATCAACTCGGTATTCGCGTCCTGCATTAGTTCACCAGAAAGCCTAAATTGGATATCGAGAGTGTGCGGGTCTTCGACGAATTCAGCCGGCACAATAAATGGTCCAAGCGGTGCAAACGTATCACTACCTTTCCATACCAACCAGTCTGATCCATAACGGTTATCACCCCGACCTTCTCGATCACCCACATCGTTCATCATCGTGTATCCAAAAATATGTTGCCGTGCCTCCTCAAGAGGCAGATGGCTTGCCGGTTGCCCGATTACGATCGCAAATTCACATTCCCAATCTATCTGTTCGCGTTTAGGTTTCAACAAAATTGGATCGCCATCTCCAATCACAATACTGGCCGGCTTATTAAATAAATATGGATTCTGTCGGGTATCGCTAGCTTCCCGCTCCCAGAAATGATCCATCGACTGAGGAGCTGCATCCACAGCCTTAGCATCAGACATCTCAGCGGCTAAACCAGTCGTCATCTCCGTCATGTGTTCCCGATAGTTGAGCGCTGCGGACAGAACAACTTTTGGTTTGACCGGTGGAAAGATGTGCAATTCCGAAAGGTCGTAAACATAGCTCAATTCGTTGGAAGAGCCAATCGTGAAAACGACAGCATCGACGATCGCATGAATGCGGTCCCGTAAACCTATCTCGTAGCGACCAATCAACTCCGTCATGTCGATCGGCATTGGTAACTTGACCCAAAGGGGCTTATGTCGCTCCATAGAAGTGTTAGCGATCACTAGATCGATGACATGCTGATCACGCAAGACGACTCCCAAAAGCTCTCGCCCTTCGTATTCAAAAGTACCCAATTTGAATGGTTCTGTAGAAGCATTCGCTGGGATTGCTAAAAGCAACAAAAGAAAAACGCGACTGATTAACAGCATAAGAATGAAGACTCCAAGCAGTTAATGAGGTGTGCTCTTACTCTGCATAGATCAAAATAGCTCGTAAGTTGCATTCCTCACCACACGCAAAACATTTAATTCCTTGATAAGTCCTTAACAAAATCGGCCCGAGTGATACAAATAACGAAGTGAGCCATGGAACATACTCATTATTAGACGATATGATATTTTTCTCAAGATGACTGCAATCCAATTAGCAACCGCCGGATTAATCCTGCTTTTTCTAGGCTACCGATTCTATTCGAGATTTCTTGCTGATCGCATCTATCAGCTTGATGCAGAGTTTAGAACGCCCGCACACACGATGCGAGACGACATCGACTATGTGCCCACGCCAAAAATTATTCTCTGGGGCCACCATTTTACTGCCGTCGCCGGTGCGGCGCCAATTATCGGTCCGTCCATCGCGATAATCTGGGGTTGGGTGCCGGCAGCCATCTGGGTAATTTTTGGCACGATTTTCTTTGCAGGCGCCCATGACTTCGGGGCTGTCTGGGCAAGCACCCGTAATCGTGCCCGATCAGTCGGTGCGTTAACTGGAGAAATCGTTGGTGCAAGAGCTCGTACACTTTTTATGATTGTTATCTTTTTACTGCTCTTGATGGTTAACGCAGTGTTCGCAGTCTCGATTGCTGGGGCGCTACAAGCAACACCAAGCAGTGTTATCCCTGTATGGGCGGCAACCATTGTCGCCATAGGCCTTGGACAGCTAATTTTTCGAATGAAGGTGCCAATTCTCTGGCCAACAATAATCGGCACAGTCATTTTGTATGCTGTTATTCCACTTGGAGAAAGTGTCCCAATTGAATTACCGCAAACAGTGATGGGGCTTGCTCCTGGCGCACAATGGATTTTAATCCTCTTCGCGTATGCGAGCATCGCCTCTTTGCTGCCAATTTGGATGTTGCTACAGCCACGCGCTTACATCAATGGGATCCAGTTATTTGTCGGTTTAATTCTGGTGTATGCCACAGTCTTTATTGCAGCACCGCCAATTGTCGCGCCGGCATTCAATCTGGATCTGCCAGCCAACACACCAGACCTCCTGCCGCTTTTGTTTGTAACGGTTGGTTGTGGTGCAGTCTCAGGGTTCCATGGCCTAGTCGGGTCAGGTACGACATCGAAACAAATCAACCTCGAGACCGATGAACGATTTGTGTGCTATCTCGGTTCTGCTGGGGAAGGTGCCCTCGCGCTCGCTGCCATTATTGCCGTAAGCGCAGGCTTTGCCTCGCTGGACGAATGGCGGGGAGTCTACACAGAATTTGGTAATGGAGGTATCACGGCCTTCGTTCAGGGTGGTGCGACGATTGTTTCTAGCGGCTCTGGTCTTAGGCATGAAACCGCTGCAACGCTTCTGACGATGATGGCAGTGCTATTTGCCGGCACTACAATGGATACTGGCGTCAGACTCCAACGTTACATTGTTCAAGAATGGGGTGATATCTACGGCATACGATTCTTTCGTAACCCGCATATCGCCACTGCCGTAGCCGTAACTGCCTGCCTCACACTGGCCTTCGCCGCAGGTGGCCCAGACCTCACAGGGGGAATGGCACTCTGGCCGCTGTTCGGAACGACGAATCAATTATTGGCAGGCTTGACGCTCCTCCTGATAAGCGTGATTCTGGTCAAACACAAAAGGCCGATCAAGTACACATTAATCCCGATGGCATTTGTTACAACAGTGGCCTTAATAGCAGCTATCTATCAACTCGGCGATCTGTACGAAAAGGGTCAATTCTTATTGCTCGGTGTTGATATCGTGATTGTAATCTCTGCGGTTTGCGTCCTCTTAGAAGCTGGTTCGGCTTTAAAGAAAAACCTGAGAACATCCTCGAACGAAAAATAAAAGACTCGGCAATCAGAAACCTGCTGATCGCTGTTTGTGCGACGTCTGTAATTGCTCAAATATCACCGATCGCTTGCTTGACCAACTGATTAACTGCGTTCTATACTTTTGAACAGTTTTCAATAATGCCTAGAACATACGATTCATCCGCCAACGGGCAGCACGATAAACGAAAGCGGAAGCGTTCGTACATCGGCGGAAGATGCTGGGCAAAACGTTAAACAACCGTTACGCACCACACTCAATATCCCGCCGACCGTTTATTCGCTTCGGCGGGTTTTTTATATGCCTGCTTTGGAGGACTGATGCCTAACTGTCTTGAATGTGATGCCAGTATCGTTTTAGACGAGAAAGTTGAAATCGGGGAGATAGTCGACTGCCAAGATTGCGGCACTGAATACGAAGTGCGGGCTATAGATCCCCAAAAAATTGATTACGCTCCAAAAGAAGAAGAAGACTGGGGCGAGTAGAAAGGAACCCTCATGCGTCTGGGCATTTTATGCTCTATTGTTAGAACCGAAGAAAAGCTTATTTTTGAAGCCTTT
>DODG01000207.1:649-4283 GCA_003509065.1 Acidobacteriota bacterium | reverse complement strand
CGCACGCCGTCGTTCAGGATTGACCGTGCTCGGTCGAATCTATTCATACAGAGTTTTCACCCGAGAGGTTTCGCCGGTCGTAATTGCCCAACATTAGGCCTGACATCCATCCAATCATGAGCGTCGTAATTGACCCTATCAAAACGTACCACTGCCAGGAAATAGCTGTAAAACTCCACACCGCAATCATGATGGAAACGCCAGAGGCAATTCCTAGAGCAGCGGCTCTTTGGCCAACTTGGGTGAAAGTTCCAAGAAAAAATATGCCAAGAATAATGCCATTTGTGAATGAGGCGACGCCAAGTACTTCGTCAATGACGCGGGTAGATAACTTGATGGCTAGCAAAGCTACACTAATCTGAGCGGAAGCCCAGAAGACGGTGGTCCAACGCGAGACGCGGAGATAGTGGCCAGCATCACGGAGATGTTTTGTGAGTGGAATGTAAAAGTCTCCTAGTGTTGCAGCAGATGAAGAGTTAAGCGACGAAGACAATGTTGACATTGCGGCTGCGAAAATTGCGGCTACGACCAGTCCGACGACTCCGCTTGGTAAATGGGTCACAATAAAGTACGGGAAGATGCGGTCAGTCTGCACTTGTCCGTTGACGGTAAAAGCTGGTAGATCATGCGGGGCGTAGGTTAAATAGTAATACCAGAGCATTACACCAATTAGTAAGAACAGTACAAATTGACTCGCAATCAATAGCCCACTTCCAAGAAGAGCTGTTCTAGCCTGCCTTGCGTTCCTGCAGCAAAGGTACCTTTGCACGATTAATTGGTCGGTTCCATGTGTAGCCATGGTCAAGAAGGCGCCGCCGATTAATCCGGACCAGAACGTATAATCTTGAGTTGCAGTTACAGTAAAGTCGAACAGTTGAAATTTACCCGCGGCTGACGCAGCGGTAGATATCTCAGCCCAGCCTCCTGGAATTTGCTTTAAGAGAATTATCGCTGCGAGCCCAGCGCCTGCGAGATAGAGTCCTAGCTGGACGACGTCGGTCCAAATAACAGCGGCCATTCCTCCTAGAACCGTGTAGATCACCGTGATGCTTCCGATTATCAGGATCGACAAAATCAAAAGACTCACATTTGGTTCAAGTGTTGGGAGCCAAGAATGCAGCGTTGTGACGACGCCAGGTGTTACTAAAAATAGGGTGGTCAGAACCAAACCCGTAGCAAATAATCTGAGGCCATCCGCAACGGTTCTAGTCAGTAGAAACAACAAAGAGGTAAACCTTCGCACGCCGTCGCCAAATCGATTTCCAAGTATCTCGTAGACACTAACTAAATCTCCGCGGAAGTAGGCTGGTATAAAGATCACCGTAACAGCAATGCGACCCAGCAAGTAACCAAAGACTAGTTGAAGAAATGAAAAATTTCCGGAGTACGCAAGGCCAGGCACACTAATAACGCTCACAGTGCTCGTCTCAGTGGCGACAATCGAACCCATGACGGCCCACCAGGGGATGTTTTTCCCAGTTGTAAAGTAGTCGCGAACGTTCCTTTGCGATCGAGAAAAATACGCACCGAACAATAAAACGCAAAATAGGTAGACGGTGAGAACGACGAGGTCTAATGCGCGCATTTAGATGAAGTTAGCATTTCGAGCACCCCGGTCACTCGAGTGCTCATATTCTAGGAAAAAATTAATTCTCCGAATGTTTTAGGTTGCCAAAGGTGCATGCTACGCTTTGTATTCTATAGAAATTACTGACAAGGAGATCGGAAGTAACGACAGTAAGCTAAACCTTAGTATTTACGATGCTTGGGCTAACAGTACTATGATGAATAAGGTTGCCATTTTTGCATGGCTTGTGATTTTAACCAGGTGCGCTGGAGCGGGCCCGGAAGAGTGGCCTGTTTATCAAGGGTTTGGCAGTAATCAATACTCTGGCCTCGATCAGATTAATCGTTCAAACGTGCACAGATTGGAGGTTGCTTGGACTTATCGAACAGGGGATAGCGATCCAGACAACCGTTCTCAAATTCAAGCGAACCCGATTGTCGTGGATGGCATTTTGTATGCGACGTCAGCTCAATTGAAGGTGTTTGCACTTGATGCTACGACAGGTCTACATCGATGGACTTTTGATCCTTTTGCTAGTTCTGCTTTAGAGACCGAAGGCCGTGATAACGGTTACGATTTATTTGGTGCCGGTGTGAGTCGTGGCGTTACTTATTGGGAGGATGGGGAAGACCGGCGGATTTTCTCTACGGGCGGCTCGTTTCTCTACGCAATTGAAGCATCGACTGGTCAGCTCATTACAACATTTGGTAATAAAGGTGCGATTGATTTACATGATGGCCTTGGTCGCGATGTTGAAGATCTATTCATTGTTTCGAGTACACCGGGTGTTGTTTATAAAGATTTGTTAATTGTACCAACGCGTGTAGCAGAGGGAACGAAGGCGGCACCAGGACACATTCGGGCCTACGACGTTCGAACGGGAGAGATTGCCTGGATCTTTCACACGATTCCCCAACCTGGCGAATTTGGTTATGACACTTGGCCCAAGGATGCCTGGAAATCCATTGGCGGTGCGAACAATTGGGCTGGGATGACGGTTGATGATGAACGCGGTGTGGTCTATGTGCCCACTGGGTCGGCGACACCAGATTTTTACGGAGGTGATCGCATAGGTGCGAATCTCTTCGCCAATACGCTACTTGCTCTTGACGCGTCGACCGGACACTTAATCTGGCATTACCAAGTTGTTCGACACGACCTCTGGGATCGCGATCTACCAGCACCTCCGAATCTTGTTAGTGTTACTCATGCAGGGCAACGGCATGACGCAGTAGCACAGATTACGAAATCTGGCCATGTTTTCCTGTTTGATCGGGATACTGGTGAGCCCTTGTTTCCTATAGAGGAGCGCCAAACACCGCCGTCTGATCTTTCTGGTGAGGTTGCGTGGAAGACGCAGCCGGTTCCATTGAAGCCTCCACCGTTTTCGCGTCAAGTGTTTTTGCAGGATGACGTGACCGACATTTCTTCAAACGCAAGGTCTGAAGTATTGGAACAGTTATCACGTGTTCGTACGGGTGATCCTTTTACTCCACCCAGTCGTGAAGGAACCATAATTTTTCCCGGATATGACGGTGGAGGAGAGTGGGGTGGTGCGGCCGTTGATCCCAATGGCATTCTCTATGTAAATGCCAGCGAGATGCCGTGGATTCTCAGAATGATTAAAGTCGAAGACGACATGCAAAATCCTGGTCACGCGGTTTATTCTAACGAATGTCTCTATTGCCATGGTGTTGATGGCCGAGGTGATTCTCTAGGAATTTATCCCTCACTGGTCGATGTGCCAACAAAGTTGACGAGGTCAACTGTCGCTAGAATCATTACCCGTGGTGTAGGTGTGATGCCGTCACACGAGTATCTTTCCGAGCAAGAAGTTGATGACCTAGTGGCGTACCTATTTAGTGAGGATGCTTTGCTTTCTCGCGATAACAAAGAGAGAAAACCAGTCCAAGAGACTAGCAATGCAAACTACAGCTCGACTGGGTATGTTCGGTTTCTTGACTCAAATGGATATCCGGCGATTAAACCACCTTGGGGAACGCTGACTGCGATTGATCTTAATATAGGTAACATCCTTTGGCAGGTTACGTTGGGTGAATTTGAATT
>DODG01000207.1:0-255 GCA_003509065.1 Acidobacteriota bacterium | reverse complement strand
GCAGGTGGACTCCTATTCATTGCGGCGACGAAGGATGAAAGATTTCGGGGATTTGATATACGGGATGGCGCACTTCTGTGGGAAACTAAATTACCAGCTGGCGGCTATGCAACACCCGCCACGTATATGATTGATGGACGACAATTTGTGGTTGTTGCAGCGGGTGGTGGCAAGATGGGTACGAAGTCTAGTGATGCGTACGTTGCATTCGCTTTGCCAGACGACTAGTAAAGTGTGAATTATTGTGAAGAAAGA
>DODG01000024.1 GCA_003509065.1 Acidobacteriota bacterium | reverse complement strand
ATAGCGAATGTAATGGTCATATCTGTCATAGAACGTCGTGGTGAAATAGGACTTCGCAGGGCCCTGGGCGCGACTCGGCGCCACATCGCCAGCCAATTCCTTGGGGAGGCTCTTTTACTTGCGTTAATGGGCGGAGTCGGGGGCGTAATAGTTGGGATAACGGCTACCGCTGTTTATGCCAATGTTAAAGGCTGGGCGCTGATAGTCCCGCCGATAGCTATAATTGGCGGCCTTGGTGCTGCGTTGTTGATCGGAGGAGTCGCCGGCCTGTACCCGGCGACTAGAGCCGCTAGACTATCCCCCACCGATGCCCTTCGTACTACCTGATCGTACTGATATACACCGCGCTCTTGTGGAAAATAGAGAACTACTGGTACACGAAATGGCACATGGGCAGGAAACACTCTTGGATGCGTGACGTTAAGCGAGCGCGGGACTGTCCTTAAGTACATGTTGGAATTTTCAAAACGATATCGATGCTGTTCTTACCTGTGCTGGCAGCTCGGGCACCCATACATACCCAAAAAGTTCCTAATTGTTGAATGGTGCCTGTCCTATGTATCTCACCTGTGACGACCGTCACGGGACGGCCTCACCGGCCAGTGCACCGGTACACTTTCCATTTGTCAACGACAATTGCCCATTGACTGTGACGTGCTTTATTCCGACGGCTGTGGCACGAGGGTCTTCGAACGTGGCACGATCGTCGATGCGACTTTCATCGAACACTACAAGATCTGCGAAGTTACCCGGTTTGATTACACCTCGTCCGGTTATACCGAATCGTCGCGCTGGGTTTTCAGTCATGCGCTGGATGAGTTGTTCAATCGGATAATCGTGCCGTCGGCGCAATCGCCCGAGGATACGCGGAAACGTGCCAAAGGCTCGCGGGTGAGGGAAGCTTCCTATGGGTATAGAGTCACTTCCCACCATGTAGTCATTGCGCTCTAATAGCCGCATTACATCGGATTCAATTTGCTGCGAGATTGCAACGTTTTTGGGCGGCAACACTGCCAATCCACATTCTAGGTCTTCTTCAAGCAATATGTCGCACATCATTTCCGCGACTGATGTTCCTCGGGCCGTAGCGGCGTCTGCCCAGGACATACCTTCGAGATTGCGATTCTGATTTGACCCAATGTATGTCCACAATGCATGTCCTAAAGTTGTACCGTGAGTCTCTTCGAGAAACTTGATCACACGTCTGCGTTGTTTTGGATCGGACAGCCTTCTTTTGATGGCCTGCGCCCCGCCTTCCACGAACCACCCAGGAAAACGGCACACTGGCATAGTCGAGCCGCAAGGGTAGGGGTAAGTATCGGCGGTCAGGTCGACGCCATCGGAGACAGCACGATCTAACTCGGCCGTCATCATCTCTGTTTCACCAGGGTTGCTGGGTGTTGTGCGGTAATGAGCTATGTGCAGCTTCACTCCGGATCGACGAGCTATTTCGAGTGCTTCTGCCACAGGGGAGAGACCTTCAGCACGATCAAAATTGAAAAACCGGTACTGAATAACAAACACACCGCCCATCTTGGCTACGACTTTTGCTAGTTCCACCAGTTCACCGGTAGTGGCGTATGCAGCAGGGAAAAAACCTAATCCGGTCGACATACCCGCTGCGCCTTGTTCGATTCCTTTTTTCAATAATGTTTTCGCCGATTCAAGTGAATCCCCGGTCAAAGGAACGTCATTAAAACCGACTGTAGAGAGTCTTACTGCACAGTGTGGCACCAGGGCCACGGTATTGACTGAGCAGGTGCGATGATAGTGAGATCTGAATGATGAAATGCTGGACATATCGAGTTCCGGAGGCGGCATCCCGCAGAGCCCTGACATGTATTCGCTGTAGTTGCGGTAATTTTCTGGGTTCAACGGAGCATATGAGAGACCGTCTTGGCCGAGCACCTCAGTTGTCACGCCCATCTGGATAGCGCTTTTATGTTGGGGGTAATTGAGGAGAGCTGCATCTGTGTGGACATGCGTGTCGATAAAGCCGGGCGCAACAACCAGTGCGCCTATGTCAAGCACTCTCTTTGCAGATGCAAATTCCAGATTTCCTATGGCAGAAATTTTTTGACCTTTTACGGCCAAATCTGCTGGATAAGGGGAAGCCCCGGTTCCGTCAATAATCAGCCCCCCTTTCATAATTAAATCAAACAAAATGCCTACTTTATACTTACGTATTAGACGTAAAGATCCATGGGTGCTGACTCAGTTAACCAATCAATTCCGTCCTCGGTGATCAAGAATTGGTCTTCTATCGAAATAAACATGTCACCACCCTCTGAATGGCAGATCGTTGGTTCGAGCGTTTCAACCATGTTTGGTTGAAGAACAGTGTGGTCACTCAAGGCTATGTAAGGTGGTTCATGAACAACTCTACCCACTCCATGCCCGGTATACGGGATCACTGGGGGGTAGCCAATATCATCGTAGAGATCAAGTTCGATCTGTCTCAGGTCAGAGCATTTCATTCCAGGTTTCATTTCTTCCATGCAGCGTTCAACTAACCATTTTTCAACTGAGTGAGCTTTAGCGAGTGAATCACTAACTTCGCCGAATCCAACGATTCTTGAAAGGTTGCAGATATAACCCTGATACTTTGCTTGACCATCTATTCGAATAAACATTCCTTTTTTAAGTTCGACATTGCCGGAAGCAGGCGATCCATTTGAGAGATCGAGACCTGCCGGGCCGAATATCATGTACGCTCGTTCATAATCGGCACCATTTTCGACACATAGTCTTTTAAAAACTGATTGCAGTTCAGGCTGAGTCATGCCTTCTTCTGCTTCGTGAACCGTGTCGAGCCATATTTTGCTACCAAGTTCGCAGGCTATACGGAAACGTCGAATTTCCTCTTCGCATTTGATCATGCGCAATTGCCAGATAACGTCTTCTGCATCAACAAACGTGGCGTTGGGGAGTAACGCCTGAAGTCGTTCTGAATACTTTGAACCTAAATATCGTTTTTCGATCGCTATGGTTCCACGATCGAGCCCTTTTTCTTGCAGAGCGTTCGCAGTCACTTCCATCGGGTCGCCGGACGCAGGTTTCGAATCTAAAGGGTTGTCCCACGTTTGGATATAGTAACCAGGACCCCAGAAACGTCTATCTTGAATCCACGGGTCCATGATTTCGAGCGTTGTAGACTCGGATGCCCCGGCAACAATAAATGCACCTCGTTTAATGTCGGCAGGTAGACCGACAACAGTCATGTGGGTAGCTTCAGTATCCCAGAGCACATAAAATTGGTCACTAACAGGATGCCAATAGTCTGAGAGGTAACCGACACTATGTCGTGATGTTGCAAGGATCACATCGATACCAGCTGAATTCATGATGTGACTCGCACGTTCGTATTCAAATAATTGCATGATTCTTTTGTCTTTGTGAGGAAGGTAGCTTATAACCGATGTCGGTAACCCTACTGTACGGTTGGAAAAGGTGCGCCTTACTTCTTAAAAACACGACTTCAGGTGGGCCAAGGTATTAATTAGCATTAGAGACAGATCGGTGATGCTCAAGCAGAAGGTCGGGACAGAGGGCGCTATGGAGGGATGTAGTGTAATGGAAGCGGATGTACCCCTCCCGCTCTTGGAGCTTTAACTTGCGTACTAGAGCCTATTTAATCTTTTGGGCAGTACTATTTATTGGCGTTGTGCTGGTAGTTGTTCTGGTTGGCTGTTCCGGTGGGTTTCCCGACGAAGAAATCCAAGAAAAAGTGGAGGAAGCTGTTGGGACAGCAATGTCAGATTTATCTCTTGCAACAATGCCGGTACCGACGACCGGCAGGATCGTCTTCGAGTC
>DODG01000264.1:13459-14014 GCA_003509065.1 Acidobacteriota bacterium | reverse complement strand
AATTTGATCGACAATGAAATTCATTTGATCGAGGTAAACCTTTGTCTCTGCTTCTTCATCAATATTTGTGAACACTTTGAGTGCAGCGAGAAGTCCGGCTATTTCTTCCTTCGAGACTTTTTGTGCTCTGGTTACACCAGGATTTGGAGCATTATTGAGCCGCGCATATTCGATCCATTCGGATTTACCAATTAAGAAACCCGTACTTTGGGGTCCACGTACAGCTTTACCGCCAGAAAAACTGACCAGGTCGGCGCCTTGACTAGTATATTTCGTCAGATTTTCTCGTGGCGGAAGCATTGAGGCACAATCCGCTAAGACTGGGAGGCCGTGGCTGTGGGCTAGATCGGAAAGCTCTATAAGTGATACCCCCACTTCGCTCTTAAATGGCGATTCGAGATGAATCAGGGCTGCTGTATTTGACCCAATTGCAGCGTCGATTTCTTCAATGGAGCAGTCGGTTGGACGACCTACTTCGACGAACTGAGAGCCTGGAGCAAGGTAAAGATGGTCGTATATAAATCGATGACCTCTTTGGATTATCAGCTCGTTCGG
>DODG01000264.1:9837-13056 GCA_003509065.1 Acidobacteriota bacterium | reverse complement strand
AACCAGCCCCCCAGAGGCTCCAGACGTTACGGTTGCAGCTTCGTTTCCCGTTAGTTTGGCGATCTCATCTCCAGCGGCGAGTAGCAATTCCTCCAGGTCGACAAATACTTCACTCATAGCGTTCATTGCGTCGATGGCCTCTGGTCGAGGTCGTGAGCCTGAGTGTTTTGTATTAGGTCCTCCTGCGTTAATGAGCGGAGTTACTCCCAGTTCTTTAAGTATTGAACGGCCCGTTAACCTGTCTTTTTCTCCAATGAGGTGAGTTTCATTCAACGTATTAGTCTCCACTTGCGTGACTGGATTCGGGTTGCCGTGTTTTTATTTCAGGCCAGTTCGGAATCAATTGCCTTCTAGTATTTTCGAGAAGAAGGATTGCAACCGCGCCGGCAAGGCTGAACACAGCGGAAAGTATGATTGCCCAGGTATACACGCCGGTGATGTCGAACACCAGACCTGGGAGCAACCCGCCTAGAGCCATTCCTAATCCAGCTCCGAGTAGTTGCCAACCATACGTTGCGCCCATTGGAGAATGTCCGTAATACTGTCTGTTAATCACGGGGAACGCGGTGCCTTCTCCTCCGTATGGTATCGCCCAAAGAACTGCGAAAATGTAAAAGTCAAGAGTTGAATCGGCCGTAAGTAACAGAAGGACTCCCAGACCTTGTCCAAGAAATGAAAAGAACATTATTGTTTTTCCGCTGAACTTATCGGCAAGGACCGGTGTGATAAACCGTGTCATAACGCTGACCACTGACACCGTGGTCAATACTCCGGCTGCTGTGAGTGGCCCGAGTCCCTTGGATATGCCCAGCGGGATGATCCCTACGAGTATCACAGCGTGCCCTACACACCCAAGGAAATGAATGTTAATGAGGTTCCAGAAGGCGTTTGTTTTATAAACATATCCTTGAAATTCCCGCTGTGTAGAGATGAATATATTGCCGCTGGTTATTAAGGGTTTATCGGTAGGCTTGATGCCATAGGCTTGACGCTTAGCTTCTTCCGGAGTGTTTTGGAAGAACAGTAATATAAATAACAGTGCGACAGTTCCTACTGTTCCAACTAGCATGAACGCCTGACTCCACCCGACCGTATTGAACAGTACGGCCAGTATTTGTACGACTAAGGCTGGCCCCAGACTCCAAGAGACCATCATGATTCCTGTCCCTAGTCCTAAGTGGCGACGGAACCATGCTGCTACGGCAGGTACAACAGGGACGAGCAGCATCGCCTGTGAAATTCCGAAAATCAGTCCGTAAGAGAGATATAGCTCCCAGATGGATTCAGTTTGAGAAGTCCACATCATTCCGATGAAAAAAAGTATGGTTCCGGCCAGCATGGTGTTTCGGGCACCAAATCGGTTACCTAGATATCCTGCAATTGGCGATGATAAAGCGGTGACGACTGACATCAAGGCATAGGCAAGGCCGATGGATCCAGGAGACCAGCCAAATGTTTCGACAAGTGGGTCAACCAATACGCCAAACGCCATGCGAATGGCCGCCCCTACCATCTGAACTACACCTGCTATAGCGACAATTACCCAAGCATAGTGAGCAATTGTGTGTTGATTGAGCCCTAATTTCTTGTCGAGCCAGAGTGCAGCGTTTCGCATTTGTTAGATATCTAGTGAAGAGGGCAGGTTAGTAGTAAACCCTTTTCCCACCATTCAGCTTCTACACTGGACTTTGTAATTCCAGCTTCGGTTGCGCGGTCTGTTATGCGGTCTGAAGAAGCCCATGCCCCGAAGTAAATAAGAATAGCGAGGGACCCAATAACTGAAGTCAGCAACAGCCCGAATCCTAGAACAGGACTATTAGCTATCTGGAAACCATCTAAGACTGGGCTGCTCATTGTTTGTTGATCTTGGTTACGGAATTTCACTGAGGGATCATACGCTAGATACGCTTAAATAACGTTACGATAAAGTTGCCACTTTATGTGATGATATCCAGTCTTCATCAAGATCGATTCCTAGCCCGTGCGCACTTGGTGCTTTAAGGTTACCGTTTTGGTCGATTTCCAACTGGTTGGTAATTCCCCATTGATGGACTTCTTTTGGAAGCCAGTATTCGAAATAGGTGCAGTTGATCGATGACATCATCACATGTAAATTCGCTGCGTTTAACGCCGAGTTTCCCGCCAGGCCTATTTCGCAGAATTTGTTGAATCCTTCAACGAGGGCCATCTGCTTTTTGAGGCCTGTGATTCCGATTTTTCTAACTGTTCCACGAATCAATCTGACTGCGTTCATTTGTATGAAATTAGCTGCCTCATGGAATAGGAATCCGGTTGAGTCACTCATGTTGAGAGGTGTTTCCAGCCGGGTTGTTAGTTCACAGATAGATTGGATATCGTTTACTGGGATAGGATCTTCAAACCAGAAGTATCTGTTGGCGTCTAATGCATGCCCGACATAAAGCGCCTCTCGAAATGTGTAACCGTGATTTCTGTCCAGCATTAACTGCATTTCGTTACCGACGGCCTCACGAACTTTTTCGACTGTTGTAGCCGCATCATGTGCTGACAATGGTCCTGGGTGGATCTTATATGCATTGAATCCGTTTGATTTCAGATGGAGGGCTTCTTCAACAAACCCTTCTGGATTTGAGTGTCGTGGCGGATAAGTTGCATATACAGGGATTTCCGTTCGTGCTGTTCCTAGTAACTTGTGTATTGGTTGGCCAGCCGCTTTACCCGCAATATCCCAAAGTGCAACGTCCAGTGGAGCCCAGCTTGGTTCAATTGGTGAACCGTGACCGGACATCTCGGGAAGTTGATTCCAAAGCCACTCTCTATCCGACCAGTCCCGATCCACCATAATTGGTTTTAATGTATTAATGATGGTGAGCATTCTTTGTGATGAATCCGCACCTTGATCGCCAATGAATGCGTGTCCTTCCAAACCGTCTGATGTGTATACACGCAGTACGCCCTGTCGGGTTGTGCCTCCTAGGTTAGCTCGTTCATCCTGCACGAGGACTGAAGGTGCGGTCCGCTCGATTACATCAATCGTGATATTGGTGATTTTCATGATTTA
Organism: Acidobacteriota bacterium; assembly: GCA_003509065.1. The sequence continues at coordinate 10,016 of DODG01000264.1, read as the reverse complement.
GTTGAGGTTTTGTTTATCCAGAAAATTAATGTCAGATTATTCTAAATATGTTTTGTTCGCTGCGGATGGTACACAGAGTGTTTGGAAGATGTTCATATTCTCTTTGCGGTCAATGGGCTGGCCTCGCCCGGCAGATTGAGCATAGGTAAGATGGATTTGTGTCCGAACTGAAATTGGGT
>DODG01000264.1:1735-9461 GCA_003509065.1 Acidobacteriota bacterium | reverse complement strand
CGATTGGCGCGTGATACAGATTTCAAGTTCATAGAAGGGCGAGTTGCCGCTCTTGCGGCTGCAGCCATGCAACAGGATGGGATGCCTGGATTATCTATCGGTATAGTTCGGGGTGATTCCTTGGCTGTACATTATTCCTTCGGAACGCAGAAACTTGGGCATCATTTACCGTTTACACCTCAAACGATTTCTCGTGTTGCGTCAATTACAAAGACATTCACGGCGACAGCGATTCTGCAACTCAGAGATCTTGGGCAGCTTGAGCTTGATGACCCTTTGCTCGTGCACATGCCCGATTTCACGGTTGCGTCTGCCCTGAAAGGAACACTTGAGAAGGTGACGTTGCGACGTATTATGACTCACCATGCAGGGCTAAGAACAGAGCACCCTCTCACAGATTGGGATGTGCCATCATTTCCGACATCACGTGATTTACTAGATGGGCTTGAAGGCATTGAGGTGGTTATTCCACAGGATAGCCAATGGAAATATTCCAATGTTGCGGTCGGTCTATTAGGTCATGTAATCGAGGCCGTAAGCGGCCTGCCATATGAACAGTACATATTCGAAGAAATCACTGGTCCTTTGGGATTGCTAAACACCCGTCTGGAATTAGATTCAGATCAAGTTGACTTGAAGGCTACGGGTTATAGCCGACCAGTACCCGGCTCGGATGACCTTCGAGAAGCTCCGTATTCTTCTTTGCTTGGCATATCTGCAGCGGGTCAACTGCATTCTAACGTTGAGGATTTGGCAAAATGGATGTCGTTTCAATTCACATCGGGACGTGAGAATCACCAGAGTAAAGTTCTATCTGCAGCTTCACTCGCGGAAATGCATCGTCCTAGTTACTTGTCCAGTGATTGGACAAGTGGGCAGGCGATTGGATGGCGAATGAACCGTCGAGATGATCTTGTGCTGCATAATCACGGTGGCGGGATTCATGGTTTCGCCTCGAACATGGTTTTCAGTTTGGAAGCACAGACGGGCGCTATCGTCCTAGCGAATGTTTGGCCAGCACCTACCCCCGTTCGGTTAGCTGAAGAAATCACGGAAATGGTTATCAGGGAGCTTGGCCCTTTGGCGGAGCAAACTTCCTCAGCCTTAGAGGACGTTGACGAACAACAGGCTCAACCTTTCCTTGGCAGGTATTGGGCAGAACCAGGTGTTTTTGTTGACGTTGTTTACGGTGAAACAGGGTTTGGACTCGGAACTCCCAAAGAAGGTGATTACGGTTTACATGGTCCAGCATGTTTTAAGCGCGATCCTGGAATAAAGAGCGATCTCTCATTCCGGGTAGAAAGAGGTCGCGGGGCTGGTGAGCTTGTGGAGTTTTCACAGGAGATATCTGGAAAAATAAACGATTTTCGTCTTGGTGGATTTCTATACAAACGGGTTGATTAGTCTTGTTTTTGAAAAGGAATGTCATATGACCGGCGTGTTCGAAATAGCTGACAAGTTCGTAGGGACTGTGGCTAAACATAACCCGCTTGCAGCCACCCATATGGGTATAACGGGAAGTGATCATCTGATGCCGGATTATTCACCTGATGCGACTCATTCGTTTTATCGTGAGACCATCACAGCGCTTGGGCAGATGGAAGCCGTCGTTCCGCTTAATGATCGCGAGAGGATGTGCAAGGACACATTTATAGACGCGTCATCTGTTTCCGTTGAGCAGCATGAATCTCGTGATTATCTTCGAGATATAAATGTTTTGTTTTCACCGGTTCAAAGCGTTCGATCTATTTTTGACCTTATGCCGAAAGATTCTTTAGAGGCATGGGAGAATATTGCCTCCAGAATGGAAAAGGTCAAAGATTCCCTGTCTACTTATCAGGAAGCACTCGACAAAGGCCGTGCGGAAGGATTAGTTGCTTCCCGTCGCCAGGTGAATGGCTGTGCCGATCAATGTGAAGCCTGGGCAGGAGAGAGAGGTAACCCACCGTTTTTTGATTCAATGGTCGATGCTTTCGCTGCCTGTGAAATGTCTGATGGATTACTGGGTATCCGTCTTGAAAAAGCCTCTAAATCCGCTAGTGAAGCCTACGCAGAGTTTAGCAATTATCTCAGAGATGGTTATCTGCCGGATGCTACGCCCGTTGACGGCGTAGGACGCGAGAGATACGCGCTCTCAGCTAAGGGTTATTTGGGTTTGGAGATTGACCCGAAAGAAACATATGACTGGGGGTGGGAACAGCTTGAGTGGGTGAGATCGGAGATGCTGAAAACCGCATCGGCGATTAAGCCAGGAGCTTCGATAGACGAAGCTATAGAAATTCTTGATTCTGATCCGGAAAGAATGATCAAAGGCGAAGATAAGTTTCGCCAGTGGATGCAAGATTTACAAAACCGAACTATAGAGGAAATGGATGGTGTTCATTTCGATATCCTCGATCCAGTTCGAGAGATAGAGGCACTCATATCACCACCAGGTGGTGCTCTTGCTATGTACTACACGGGGCCATCTGAAGACTTTTCCCGCCCAGGCCGCACTTGGTATCCAACTGGAGGGAAGACAGAATTTCCGATATGGCGTGAAGTTTCCATTGCTTATCATGAAGGTGTGCCAGGCCATCATTTCCAGATTGCTACGAATGTTGCTATGACTGAAGAGCTTTCGCGATACCAACGCCTCTTGGCGGGGACTTCGGGATATGTAGAGGGATGGGGGCTTTACGCAGAGCGTTTGATGGGCGAGCTGGGCTATCTGGAAAACCCCGACTACTATATGGGCATGTTGGATGCTCAGGCTTTGCGCAGTGTCCGAGTTATCGTGGATATCGGGATGCATCTCGGACTGAAAATCCCAAGGCTCTCAGAATTTCATCCAGGGGAAATATGGAGTGGTGATTTGGCTTTGGAGTTCATGCGCGAACGTGTTCATTTCCCGGCTGATTTTGTAGTGTCTGAAATCGATCGTTATCTCGGGATACCTGGGCAGGCTATCAGCTATAAAGTGGGAGAAAAAGTTTGGCTTGAAGCACGTGATGCAGCGAAGCAATCTGCAGGGTCATCGTTCGATCTTAAAGCTTGGCATAACGATGCTTTGAAGTTAGGTCCTATGGGTCTTGGCCAGATGAAACAAGAGCTTGGAGAGACTCGAGATACTGATTGAACAAAGGTGTTTTTACGTTCAAGCAAGACTGACCTAGACGTCTATAGCCATTAATTCCTCGGCGTAAATAACCTGTCCATTATAGATTTCTCTGATGTCTCCGAGTCCTTTTTCGAGTGGTCCATGTGAAGCTATATGCGCACCCATGTGTACTAATATTAGTTTCTTGACGCCGGCTTCTTCTGCCATCCGGGCGGCTCCGGTTGTCCCACACTGTCCCGGGGCTTCACCATCGGCGTCCATTTCTTCTTGATCATCCCAACACATGCACAACATCACATCGGCATTTCTTGCCAGGTCAATGACCGATTGGCAAGGTTGCGTATCACCTGTGAAGACCACTGATTTACCTGACTTGGTTTCTATCCTGTAAGCCAGTGAGTCTAGATATGGCTGAACATGTTCGGCGTTAGTGGAGGTCACTTCCCAGTTGTTCGCGGTATGTACTGTCCCAACTCCGACATCAGTAGCTTGCACTTGCGGTGCTTTTCTAGGCAGGACACCTCCTCGATTCACATAGACTTTTTGCGATAGCGGATGGTAGATCCGTGCTTTCCAGTCGTGCGAGAAGATTCCGTTCTCTCCAATTACACCTTCCGTGATCATTTCAGTTAGTGTGGGGCCGAATACTTGGAGCTTATTTTCCTTGCCAATTGACTGGTCGAATCTCGTGAGCAGAAAACATGGGTAATCGATGTCGTGGTCGAAATGATGGTGAGTGAAAAATATATAGTCAATATCCGTAGGCCAGAGGCCAGCTTTCACTAGTTTGTGCGTAGTGGCCGGCCCGCAATCAAACATTATTTTTTCACCCTCAATCTCCAGTACGTAGGCTGACCCGAAACGAGTCGGAGTTGGAGTGGGGGTTCCTGCTCCTAAAATGAATAGCCTTGCCATTAGGTAGCGCCTCCGGATTTGGTTCTTTACGCGTTGTGTAACGCGAATAATTTTGATTCTGTCGAGTTAATGGAAGCATAACTCTGCCCCCGAACTTTTGGATTTGTCGGAATTTCCTAATCGTCAAAATTCACGAAAACCCGTAAAAATCTTTACTAGGAAATGTTTAGCCGTTACCGGATAGTCTGCCGCCATTCGATTAAATCAGATCTATGAAACCAAAGTGTTCATAGGCAAAACTGGAGACACAACCATGCTGTATTTCAGATCTTGTATGCGGTGTAAAGAAGGTACGGTGGAACTTGGCTCTGACAACTTCGGCTCCTTTCTGAGTTGTATAACTTGTGGTTACACCATCAATTCACGTTCGATCAGGTCCAATGGTTCAATTGCTGGACCGGCCACCATCGACGAGGACGTTGTAATAGCGCCGACGCTTGAGCCCGTCATGGTTGCAGGTGATGGGGAGAGGGGAGAACAGGAGTCGGTCCCTCATATTGAACTGTTTGAAGAAGAGCTTGAAGCTTTCGATCTAGAAGAAGTAACTGCTATTTAGATTGAGCTACCCGTTGGTTTATTCTCTGGGTTAGGATTTGGATAGGGGTTCTATCTTTAGTTCGTCCGTCGTTGAATCGAACCATTTGATTACCTCGCGATGAAGCGGTATTCCGTTACGTTCTCGAACCTGCGCCTCTTCGTGTTCTGGCAGTCCAGCATAGTAAACGCGGTCATGCCCAGGAGCCGGAGGCGTTTCCACCAAGTAGGTTAGGAACTGGTCCATTGAGGATTTGAATTCCGCAACATCACGAAATGCATCGATACTGAACGCCGCGACAAATTGTGATCCGTTACGTTGTGGTCCTGTTTTCGTTGGGTTAATGGCTCCGAAAATCCCGGCCGACAAAATTCCTGAGAACACCTGTCCAATTACTGCCATTCCGTAGCCTTTATGTGATCCTAGCTCTCTTGTTGAGCCCCAAGGTAATAGTCGAGTTTGTTCAGGTACCTCTTGAGTTTCCATTATCGGCGTCCCGTCTTCTTCAGCAAGCAATCCGGGAAGCAAACGCGCACCTGTTCGCCTGAGAAGTTGTATCTTGTTAGCCGCTACAGATGATGATGAAATGTCCAAAACGAATGGCGGCATCTTGTCTGCAGGGATTGCCCAAGCGTGAGGAACAGCTCCGACTCTTGGAACTGCACCGAATGTAGGCACCATTATGGCCCCTCCGCCGGTTATGGCGTAGCCGATCATGTCATGCGGCATTGCTCGCATAGCATGGTAGGCCATCATTCCTGCATGACCACTGTTGTGGATCGTGACGGCTCCTATGCCTACTTTACTGGCTTTTTCCACGGCAATATCCATGGCCTGTGGGCATATGACTAATCCGTGTGAACCATCGGCATCAATAGTTGCCACTGCTGCTGATTCTCTTGTGATTTTCCATCTTGGCTGTGGGTTGATATTTCCATCTTCGTATTGTTTTTTATAAACACGCAGCATATTGGAAACCCCATGGGTCTCACATCCTCTGATGTCGGCCGTGACTAGCCCGTCAGCTGCAAGATTTGCATCTTCTTCAGATAGCCCCATTACGCTGAATATGTCGGCGGTTACGCGATGTAAATCCTCTCGGTTGACTAGAACCTGATCTTCTATCGGCACATGGAAATGATCAAGCATTCGATAAAACTCCTATCGTTCCAACTGTGGGATATTGAATTCCGCAGTTGTCTTGTCGAACCAGTCGACTACCTCTTTGTGAAGAGGTATCCCACGATTGTGTCGATCAATCGATTCTTCGTGCTCCGGTAAGCCAGCGTAGTAAACCCTATCGTGCCCTGGCGCAGGTGGTGTTTCACGTAGGTATTTCAGGAAGTCATCCATTGATGACTTGAATCTTGCTACGTCTGTGAATGCTTCAATTGAGTAAGCCGCAACAAAGTGCGACATGTGTCCGCCTTCGTACGGTCCGAAAGTCCCATGCGAAAGAAGACCTCCGAAAACTTGAGCGACAGCACTCATGCCATACCCTTTATGAGAACCGAGTTCACGTGTTGCTCCATTTGGTAACAATATTGTTTCTTCCGGCACTGGTCGTTCATCCATTATTGGAGTGCCTTCTTTATCTGCCATAAGTCCGGGTATGGTCATGGCTTCCATTCTTCTCAACAATTGGATTTTGTTGGCGGCCACAGTTGATGATGAAATATCTAGAACAAAGGGAGCTTCTTTGTCGGCGGGAACGGCCCATGCGTGTGGGTTGGGCGCGAGTCTAGGTTCGCTGCCAAAGGTCGGTGGCATTGATTGTCCGCCGGCGGTGATGGAGTAGCCGATCATATCGTGGGGCAAAGCCATCATTGCGTGGTAAGCGATCATCCCGGCGTGCCGTCCATTTCCCATTGTGATAGCACCGACACCAGTATCACGCGCTTTTTGGATGGCTAATTTCATTATTTGCGGAATTACCGCTATGCCAAGACCCCGATCGCAATCGACGTTTGCAGTAGTCGGGGTTTCACGTGTGATTCGCCATGTTGGTCTTGGGTTTATGCTTCCTTCTCCAACCATCCTTATGTAGTTTCGCATCATGTTGGAGACGCCATGGGTATCCACGCCGCGTGTATCTGAAAGCAGGAGCACGTCTGTTGCCTGCCAGGCGTCTTGTTCGGAAAACCCAATTTTCAAAAATAAGGCATTGACGGTTTTGCGAAGAGAATCCGGCATAATCCTTACTTCATCTTCTTCGGGAACATGGAAGTGTTCGAGCATTTTGAGTATTTACCTCACCGGCATGACATGGTCTCTTTTGAATTATTCTGGGAACCCTACTCTTGATTTCCATTTGAGTAAATCGACTTCTTATGAAGGTAGCCTTATGTGAAACCTACGTTAGACTTTCACTTGAAGGTCAATCGACTTTAATGCAGAGATTACACGCCTTGTGGGGAGGATTAGTGACAATGGAGGAACTTGCGCGAAAGTTCCATACTGTTCCCGGCACAGGTTGCGTGGTAATAACCGGCGCCGGAATCAGTGCGATAAGCGCATTGTTTGCTGAGCCTGGCGCCTCTCGCACTATCCTGGAAGTGCAGGTTCCCTACACTCAAAAAGCACTTGACGAATTTGTTGGGACTCAGGCTGATCAGCATGTCTCCGAATCTGAGGCGATTCTGATAGCTGAATCGGCTCAGAAACGGGCTCGCTATCTTGCCCCTGACAACTTGAATCAATCTCTTTTTGGTGTCGGGTGCACCGCAGCAATAGCCACTGATCGGATTAGGAAGGGTGAGGATCGAGCGCATATTGCCTGGTCTGATGGAAGGCAAACGGGCGGCATCTCCGTCTGGTTTGACAAAGAAGCTAGGACTCGGGCTGATGAAGAGAAGATAGTTGCAGCTATTGTCATGAATTCCATTGCCGCGGTGTTGAAAATCGACGATCGGCTAGAAATTAGCATTCTTGAGACGGAGCGAATTGATGAATTCGGTTAACCGACTCTACACAGAGGAAATTGGGGCACTGGTTATAGACGTTGATGGTACGCAGAGCGAATCGATTCCCAAAAAACCACTGGTGCTTGCGGGGTCGTTTAATCCGATTCATCACGGCCACCAGAGTCTATTGTTGGCCGCCATGTCGATGACGGGTAATAAAGGATATTACGAGATTTCAATACGGAACGTTGATAAACCATTACTTCCAAAAAA
>DODG01000264.1:981-1361 GCA_003509065.1 Acidobacteriota bacterium | reverse complement strand
TCTTTGATTCTGACAAGCGCTCCTCGTTTCACAGAAAAATCATCAATTTTGCCTGGCGCCACCTTCGTCATTGGATTCGATACTTGTATTCGCCTTTTTGATGAAACCTATTACCCTGATCACGTTGCTGCTTCAGCATCAGCAGTGGATAACTCACTCGATTTGATTGGAGAAAATGGATGCAACTTTATAGTTGCAGGAAGAATTAACTCAAGAGGGAAATTTCAGGGTCTCCGTGATGTCTCAGTGCCACAACGATTCACAGGTATGTTTTATGAACTACCTGAGTCTCAATTTCGATCGGATCTTTCGTCGACGGAGATGCGAAAACGCTTTTGAGAGTCGCCGAAATTTGAGTTACGCTTTGACGCCGGTGTGGT
>DODG01000264.1:0-595 GCA_003509065.1 Acidobacteriota bacterium | reverse complement strand
TCGTGAGTTCATAGAAAGAGATACCAGTTGTTATGAGTGAAACTGACTTCAGTAACGCTAGAGTAGCCAGCGATTCCCTAGACCGGATGTTTGTGGGACGTTGGTCTTCAAAGGCATTTACCGATGACCGGTTGTCAGAGCAACAAATCGCTGTTTTATTTGAAGCGGCCCACTGGGCACCCTCATCGAGTAATAGGCAGCCATGGCTATTCGTTTACGCTACAGAGGGACCGGATCGAGTTCGTTTTAACTCTGTTCTGAATGAAGGAAATACTTTATGGGCTACCAAAGCACCAATGCTTGTTTTGGTATTTGCTCGTGTTGTTGATGAAGGCGGTAACAGTATTCGTACCGCACATTTCGATACTGGAGCAGCATGGATGTCATTGGCATTGCAGGCCAATCGTATGGGCCTTAACACACGAGCTATGGGTGGCATTGATCTAGAGGCAGCCTACGGCGCTGCTGGCGTTCCGTGTGAGGAATTCGAAACTATCTGTGCAATAGCCGTTGGGGTACCAGGCACACTAGACGACATTGATCTTGATATTGGAAAGGGCAATGTTGCCAATGATCGAAATCCAGTCAACGAAAT
>DODG01000365.1 GCA_003509065.1 Acidobacteriota bacterium | reverse complement strand
GAACGTTCATGGAGAAAAAACAAAATGCATTTTACTCAACGATATTTGCTTCGAATGTTATTTGTGGCGCTACTCTCAGCATTAACAATTCTTGTCGCTGCGTGTAGTGGGGATTCAGGTCCGGCGGGTGCAGGCAGCATTGTTATAGCTGTTGAAGAAGTACCACCGATGATTCAAGATCCTAGGCGCGATATTCGTGCCAGCGGTGGAATTGGTAAAGACTTGTCTGTTTACGAGACTATTGTCAGGGCTCCTCATGTTGCCCCACCTGCACCTCCGCCTTTGGACCACACGGGATACAGCCCATCAGATAAAGGAATTGCGGAGTCATGGGAGATATCTCCTGATCTTACAAGTATTACTTTCAAGATTCGCCCCGATATCCCATGGCATGAGAATGGTGGCAAATGGGGTACCGTTGACGCTGAAGATGTCGCGTGGACTTTCAACCAAGCTTTTGCCGCAGATTCGGTGAATAACGGTGCTGAAGAGATTGGGCCAGAGATGAAACTTGGTTTCGATGTCGTTGATTCCATGACGGTGCGCCAGAATATCGAGACCGGGGGTTTCGATCCAACTTGGTCTTGGCTCATGGGTAATGCGAGCTTTAACGGAATCGTTATAGTGAACAAGCAGGCATATGATGATTTGGGTGAGTCCGAGTACGCTGCGACGCCAATAGGAACAGGCCGGTACAAGGCTATAACGTGGACCGCAGATGACGAGGTAACACTCGAAGCCGTCAAAGATCATTGGACGGGCTCGGATGCCCACGTCAGTTCTATAACCGTCGTACATATGCCAGAAGCAGCGACTCGAGAGGCAGCGCTTCGTACAGGTGAAGTCGATATCGCCAATTTACCAGCCCAGACTATCAATGGTGCTATTGAGGCAATCAACGGACGTGTGCAGGAGATTGGTATAGCCCGGCCCCAGGGTTTCCAGATGGCTGGAAATTACTGGAACACAAAATGTCCAGGATGTGAGACCGGAGTGATGCCGCGGCCAGGTTTTGATGACGCCGTGTCCAGCGGTGATTACCCATGGATCGGCAATCCTGCAGATGCAGCTAACATGGAAAGCGCGCGCAAGGTTCGATGGGCGTTAGCCATGGCTGTTGATCAGGAGTCGATCATTGAGAATATTCTCGAGGGAAGAGGTCGTCCGATATACGCATGGCAGAATATTTTGCCTAGTGATCCTTCCCACAAGGATTCCTGGTTAATCCCATACGACACAGATAAGGCCCGATCATATCTGGCAGATGCTGGATACCCAGACGGTTTTGATATGGAGGTATGGATTCCCAGCACTTTCGGGCCCGGGACAAAATCTGCAGCTGAGGCAGTTGCTGCCGCCTGGCGCCAGGAACTAGGAATTGAGATTACGATTGACAAGACCGAATACGCAGCTCGACGGCCGCAAACGGTAGATAAAACCATCAACGTGCCGTTTACCCACGGGATTAACTGGATTCCTGGGTCTACTTCGGCGAGGTACATCTGCCCGAATGCAGGACACATTGTTGGCTTCACAATGGAAGAGGCAATGTGTGACTTGGGGTTGGAAAATGCTACGGAACAGGATCTTAACGTTAGGATCAGTAATAACATCACGATTCAGGACTACCTGACAGAACAGATGTTGTTTGTTCCAATGTTCCAGGCCCCTGCGGTGCTGTTTGCTGTCGGTCCTAAAATTGACGCATGGGCACCATACAATGCTCAGGACGTGTTACCGAATAGGCCAGAGTCGATAACACTGAAATAAGGTACGTGAATTGAAAATCAATTCTGGCTGCCCTCTGTTGTAATTCAGGGGCAGCCAGAACTTTCAACTTTCGCCTACTGATGATTTGATATACGGGAGGGCTGCACGCAGTCCTCCCGTATATTTCACATGAGATATTGATTGCTGATCCAATAATTCGGGAACGTATTGCATGGCACGCTTCTTGGCGCTTAGATTTGGGTACATAGTGCTCGTTATGATCGGGGTATCAGTACTGGTATTCTCGCTGTCGCGTCTCTCAGGCGATCCTAGATACCTGTATATGACGCCTGGCAGTAGGTGGTCTCAAGAGGTTTGGGACGCAAGAGGCAGGGAGCTTGGACTGGATAAGCCGCCTGTCGTCCAATACTTGGTCTGGGCAGGGCGAGCCGTGAGAGGTGACTTTGGAGATTCTGTTTGGCATAAGCGAAACTCGCTTGACGTCATTATTGACAGAGCTCCTGCAACTATACAACTTTCCGGAATAGCTTATGTTCTCGCCATATTTATGGGTATCGGCCTTGGCATCGCATCAGCGGTGCGACGAGGCAGCCTTATCGATTTGGTGATTCGTGGATTCGCTTTGATTGGTCAGGCGGCTCCGCCATTTTTGATAGCGATTGTGTTGATATTTATATTCGCTGTTAATCTTGATTGGCTTCCTACCTCGAGGCGCGGAGACTGGACTAATTTTGTTCTGCCGGTCGTTACATTAGCTTGGCTTGCGTCGGCCAGCATAACCCGTATAACACGATCTGCTTTGCTTGAAGTGCTTGATAGCGAGTACATAAAATTGGCACGTGCGAAGGGTGTGGGACGAACTAAAATAATATTTAAACACGCGTTGAAAAACGCGTTAATCGCACCTCTTACCGTAGCGGCAATTCTGTTTGCAAGTTTCATCACTGGGACGGTCGTTGTTGAGACAGTTTTTGCATGGCCGGGCCTGGGACGCTTGGCCGTGGATGCTACTTTGAACAACGACTTTCCTCTCGTTACCGGACTTACGGTGATCTGTGCCGCTATATACCTCCTCAGCAGCTTGATAGCAGATTTACTTTACGCCTACACAGATCCCCGAATAAGGATTTATTGATCTTGGGTATTTTCTTGTGACGACAAAGCTACTTCGAGCTTACCGGCTTTTGCGGCGTTACCCGCTGTTGCCTATTTTTATAATTATTCTATTGGCGATAATGGCGATATTCGCACCTGTTTTAGCGCCTAGCGATCCTTTGCATTCCTCCTTGGACAAGGTAAAAGAACCACCCGTTTGGCTTGCTGGGGGGACTTCTGAATACCTGCTAGGAGCCGATAATATTGGTCGAGATTTACTTAGCCGCATAATTCATGGTTCCAGGATTTCACTTATGGTGGCCGGCATCGTCCTGATTACAGGTGGTGGGGTCGGAACTGTTCTAGGGATCGTGGCTGGTTATTACGGCGGAGCGCGTGACGAATTCATCATGCGCATGGTTGATGTGTTTTATGCCGTACCCTTTATTCTTGTAGCCCTAGTAGCCGCCGTGGTCTTTGGTGCAAGTCTTGGATTAGTTCTTATCTTGCTTACTATTTTTAGCTGGCCACCATTTGCTCGCCAGACACGCGGACTCACTTTGCAATTGAAAGATATGGATTACGTAGCAGCATCGAGGATCGCAGGTGCGTCTCCAACCAGAATTGCAATTCGGCATATTACGCCTGGCCTGATAAATATCGTTATTGTGCTTGCTACGTTGCAGGTCGGTAATCTGATCCTTACCGAATCAGTTTTAAGCTATCTGGGAATAGGTATACCGGCGCCCCAACCGGCCTGGGGCAGCATGGTTGCAGAAGGACGAGAGTTTATATCGATTGCGTGGTGGATTGCGGTGATGCCTGGGGCTGCGATCTTTATGACTGTATTCGCTTTCAATTTCCTTGGCGATTGGCTGCGCGACTATTACGATCCAAAACTTAGGCAGCTATAGCTTCACTTAATTTAGTTATAACCATTGCAAGACATCAGATGAAAACGTTAAACGTGAACTAATGGAGGTAATCCGCAATGACTTTAGGGAGAGGATGGACAGGCGGGCAAAATTTTCGCCCGGCAAGGGAGGTGGATGTTGTATACGGTCATGGGTTGGTAAATAGTGAAAGCGCCAATTGGCCAAGATATGTCGCGGTTACTACGCCTACGGCATGGAAAACCGCACAACCATATATAGCACAGCAGCCCGCTGGTGTAAGTGCTGTCAGTATGCTCGATTGGGATCACCTTGAGGACGCATCTAATGCACTTCCTGATGATGCGGAAATGGTTATTGGAATTGGAGGTGGGACTGCACTTGACGCATCGAAATATGTCGCTCTAAAGAAAGACCTGCCATTGCGGCTTGTTCCCACTGCGGTTTCAACAGGGGCGATAATTCACGGCGTTTTCGCCAACTGGAAAGGGCACAGTACCGTTGGTGATTCAGAGTTTTGGCCATACTGTGATTTTGAGCATGTTCTCGTGGACTATGAGCTGATTTTAGAGGCGCCGTGGTATTTGAATACTGCTGGAATTGGCGATGTGCTTTGCATGTATTCAGGAATTTCAGAATGGCGAAATCAAGCAGGTGTCGGAGATACCCCACCCGTAGATCAAGAATTGATCAGACCGACTTTAGAATACTATCGAGATTTGTCTGCGCAGTTCCCAAAAACTTTGGATTCACAAGGTGATTTAACCACCGAGAGTGTTGGATTTATCATGAAGTCCATCCATGAACGAGATGATCGCCAATTGACTTCACCGTATGCATCAGGAGCTGGTCATTCGTTGACACAGGTGTTAGAGGAAGTCCTTCAGACAGGCCTTATACACGGTGAAGTGGCGGCTCTGGGTGGCGTGGCAGTGTGTTGGGCTGCAGATGATTACGAGGAATTGGTGGGGTTTCTGGATGAGTGTAAGGTGCGATACCGTCCATCAGATATGGGCCTTGAAAAAGATCAACTACGAGCGGTATTTGATTATGCAAAGGACTTTTATCCCGCAAGGGGTATAGACACTATTCTGGCAAGAGAACCCTTGACTGACAGTAGGTTTGAGGATTTCTGGAAGTTTATTCAAAGCGTCTAGTTTTAAAATTGGCATCGTTAAATCATGGAGGTAGCAGATTATGGAGGTAGCAGATTATGGAGGTAATCGACGGGGAACAACAAACCGCTGATGCTGGGTTTGGGTTATTGGAGTTGGTTTCACCCGAAGAGATTGAAGCCGGGGAATTTGCCTGTGTTGCACTTCGTTATATTGCTGGCGCCGCCGGTTTGCAACAGGGAGCTACTCTGACCATATGGACTGATTCAGATTCCGACTGGGCGAAGCCACAGGTAGATGATCCATCTGCTGACGGCTATTTGAAAATAGTGCCACCTACCGACTGTGCGGCATCCGTACATACGCCGGACCATAAATCATTTGTCGTAACACTTATGTCCGGTAAATTAGCTCAGGGAGATGTCATAGAAATTATCCTTGGCGATCGAAGTGGGGGTGGGGGTGGGATCCGTGCCCAGACATTTTATGAATCTCGTCGTAATTTCCGATGCGAGGTCGATCCGGGTGGGGATGCAGTCAGATGGACTCCCATGGGTGCTGAAACCAGGGGAGATACGGTACTCTCTACGCAAGAGGCAATCGAAGCAGGCAAGGGAAGTGCCGTAACGGCAGTACTGCGTATTACTGGTGGCGATGCTACTTCATTATCCGCAATTGCTCCGTCGGATATAGAACTTGGTTCAGAATTTGCGTTGCAGCTCAAAGCCTCAGATAGATGGGGCAATCCAGCACAAAAATACCGTGGAACTGTTGAAGTGACGTCACCAGGATTGGTGCTTCCGGGAGGAAACAGCCTGGCATTCTCTGAGGAAGATGAAGGTGTGCGTAGGGTCGAAGGAGCGGTTTTTAGTGAGGAAGGTGCTATCCGTATCGACCTGCAGGACAGAGAAAATAACCTAGTCGCAAGCAGCAATCAAATACGCATTGCTCAACAATTACCCGCTCTTAAGCTCTTTTGGGGAGACCCACATTCTGGACAAATAGGCGATGCATCGAAGATTGGAGATTATTTCCGGTATGCACGGGATGTCTCAGCGTTAGATTTCGCAGGTTATCAACGAAACGATAGTGCGCATTCAACTGATGAATACGAAGTTCAGCAGGTGGAAGAAAAGGCATTTCACGAACCTGGGAGGTTTGTCCCACTTCCCGGCTTTGAATGGTCGGGAACATTGGAGGCAGGTGGACATCATAATGTCTACTTTGGTCGATTCGATCAACCTATGAAACGCTGGAATGGAGCGGAACGATTGGGAAGACCTGATGAGTCAGATCTTCCCCATGTAAGAGACTTGCATAACTACTATCGCGGAACAGACACGGTCATCACTCCGCACGTTGGTGGCACGCATGCCGACTTGCAGTGGCATGATCCATCTCTGGAGCCTGCAGTTGAAGTAACCTCTACTCACGGTTCTTTTGAATGGATTCTCAGAGAGTCCATTGAGAGAGGGTACGAAATGGGGTTTGTTGGTGGAAACGACTGTCATACTGGCCGCGCTGGAGATGACAGGCCTGGTTACCAGGAACGCCGATATTCTAAGGGTGGTTTGACAGGTATCTACGCAGACCAACTCACCTTGAAGAGCATCCTCGAAGCCATGAAAGCCAAACGACTTTACGCCACAACCGGTGCGCGCATCAGGGCAGCAGTCACGGTTGATGGTCACTTCATTGGCGAAAAATATTCATGTGGCAGCAAATGTGAAATCAAGGTCGATGTTGAGGGTACTGGACCCCTTGAGCGAATCGAAGTTTATCGTGGGTTGAATCTTATCCACACCGAAGTTGCTGCAGCTCCAGCAACCGGGAATAAGGTTCGTGTACTTTGGGATGGAGCCAGTAGATGGTCAAGTTATTCCGGTATTCGTTGGGATGGATATGTCGATGTCGCCGACGGTGAAATAGGAGACGTAATGGCTATCCGTTTCGACAGTCCAAGATCAAATTATGAACGGGTTGGTTTATCTCGTCTCTCTCTGAACGGTTGGGCGTGCGGTTACCCGAGTGGCGTAGTGTTCGAACTGGCAAAATCTACAGCCTCAGAAATCACTGTAGCAATGAATTCTTCGCTAATTGTCGGACCGACATTTGCTGACCATGGTGAAAAAAATGCTCTTCGCCGAATGTCTCACGCCCCGGGCGATTCCGTAAGAGTGGGTGGTACCCTTGAGCAGTTGGCTAACGGACCAATGCGGGTAGATCTGGGGCATTCAAACAGGAGCGTTACTTTAGAACTAGCCCCTGAACCGGGCACTGACAGATCTGCGTTTACCGTGATCGATGACGATGTACAGCCGGGAGTCAATCCTTACTGGGTCAAGATAGTGCAGCAAGACATGGAGATGGCATGGATCAGTCCAGTTTTCGCTGATTTTTTCAGTTGACTAGAATGACGGTTATTTACTTAGGCGCAGAATTTTCAAGTGGGGAATTTAGTAATTGCAGTTCAGAATGCTGCTCTAGTCAGGAATAGATTCGATGGGCAAATCTGTGTCAGATGTATTAATCGTCGGCGGTGGTGTCATCGGTTGCCTGACTGCATATTATCTCTCTAAGGCTGATCACAAAGTTACTCTTATAGAGGCTGATCAAGTGGCCTGTGGGGCATCTGGAAAATCTGCTGGATGGCTGACTCCCTATTCACATGCAAACGATCCTGCGATGTTAGCGCTTTC
Source organism: Acidobacteriota bacterium (assembly GCA_003509065.1). The sequence goes on along the minus strand of DODG01000365.1, from coordinate 195 downwards.
ACCAATAAGTCTTGATTTACACAGGACTCTTTCGAAGGTTCTCCAGGAAGAGACGGGAGTCGACTACGGTTTTGAAGAGACACCTTTTTTACGCTGTGCACTCACTGAAGAGGGGGTTAGTGAATTGCAGTCCTGGCAGGTTGAACGTGCTGCTGAAGGGAATGTAATGGAATGGATTTCACCTTCGGATATACG
>DODG01000022.1 GCA_003509065.1 Acidobacteriota bacterium | reverse complement strand
AGACTTTCAACGCCACCAAGACTTACAGCTAACGAAAGCAATCTTACCTGATTGCACACAGTGTTTGCGGCTTCGAGCGAGCCTACGTCGAAGGATAGCATACCGCTGAAACCGTGCATCTGCCGGCATGCCAAAGCATGTTGTGGATGATCGGGTAAGCCTGGGTACAGCACCTTGTGAACCTTAGGATGTGAGGCGAGAAACTCCGCGAGAGCTAGACCGTTCTGATTATGTGTTCTCATACGCAGTGAGAGTGTCTTCGTCCCACGCAGTAATAACCATGCGTCGAAAGGGCCCATGATCGCGCCACTCGTATTCTGGATAAATCGAAGTGACGTCTCGTCTTCAGTATTCGATGTTAGAACCATGCCACCGATGCTGTCACTGTGGCCATTAAGGTATTTCGTAGTGCTATGGATAACGAGGTCAGCACCGTGTTCGAGTGGGCGCTGTACGTAAGGACTTGCAAATGTGTTATCGACGACAAGCTTTGTGTTGTGTGAGTGTGCAAGGTCAGCCATGACTGCTAGGTCAGTCAAGCCGAGTAATGGATTCGAGGGGGTTTCAACATAGATCATTTTCGAGTCAGAAGTTAAGGCGGCTGCTACATTGTCTGGGATTGCTGTTTCCACGTAGCTAAAGGATATATTGTAGCGGCGGAGTACATGTTCAAATAACCGATGAGTGCCACCGTATATATTCTTATCGACCACAACATGATCTCCAGGGTCGAGACGGCTGGCGACTGCGTTAATAGCTGCCACCCCTGATGCGAATGCAATTCCAGATCGGGCGCCCTCAAGGGCCGCGATATTTGCTTCCACCGCGGCGCGAGTCGGATTATTCGTTCGCGAGTAATCGAAACCCTTATGTTGACCGAGTTCGTCGTGCACGAAAGTTGATGTTTGATAAATCGGAGTGATTATCGCCCCGGTTGCCGAGTCTGGTTCCTGACCGGCGTGAACGCACCTTGTATTGAACCGTGCTGTGGTTTCTAGTTTCAAGTTGTTAATCCTTGCTAATAAGTTTGAGAAAGTAGTGATGAGTAGGGTTCTTTTGTGCTTGTCAAATCCACATATATCTAACAAGCGTTACCGGATTCTTGTACGATACATCTGTTATCATTTTGTATTCAACTGTTATGCGTACTTGGCAGATTGTGGTTGTTTGTCCTTAGTTGCATTGTCTCCATATTATGACTTCTTCTGCTCCGTTGGAACCATCTCCAGAACTTGTTGTTGTGATGAAAACTGAGTCTGAATCCGAGGCAAACATAGTATGTGCACTTTTGGCAAGTCACGACATTGAGTCAGTGATAACGTCAAATGTAGGAGCGACACTACTCCCAACGGTAATCTGTCGACCCGCTTTAGCTAGAGTAGAGGTGCGCTCTGCGGATGTAATACGGGCAAAAAACATCATTAAGCAGTCTCAGGCTATTGCAGAAGTATCTAGTGCTCTATCCCCGTCGAACTACGAGTCGCTAGAGCAGAAGCTGGGTTACCAATTCATTGATAAAGGATTACTTGAACATGCACTTACTCATCGTTCTATCGTTCATGAGGACGCGAGTGGAGCGATGGTCGATAATGAGGTTCTAGAATTTCTGGGTGACGCAGTTCTAGGGTTTGTGATTGCGGATCTATTGTTTCGTGAATTTCCAGATGTGAATGAAGGAATTATATCGAAGTTGAAGGCTACTCTGGTTTCAACAGTAACTCTCGCCAACTTAGGTGGAATACTGGGACTTGGTGACTATATATTGCTCGGTCGTGGTGAAGAGAAAACAGGTGGACGCAAGAAAAAAAATCTTGTTGCAGATACTTACGAAGCACTTATCGCTGCCGTCTACCTGGATGGGGGAGTTGGTGCTGTGCAAAAGTTTATTGAGGATCAGTTTAGACCTCTTGTGGGCACACTACGAATTGGTGACCGGTCATCAGTCCTCGAACAAGACGATAAATCGGCGCTTCAAGAGTTGGTTCAGGCGCGTTCACTAACTCTGCCAGAGTATCGTGTTGTACGAGAAGATGGCCCAGACCATCAAAAGATATTTTTTGTGGAAGTATGGGTGGGTGGTGATGTTATGGCTCATGCTGAAGGGCCAAGCAAGAAGGATGCGGAACAGCGTGCGGCTTCACTGGCACTGCAGCGTCTCACGGATGGATAAGTTAATCGATTACATTCCATTCTCGTGTAGGTTTGCTGGACACAAAATTAGTATCATCCGTGGTAGGTTCGTTCCTAGGCAATCTGTCATAGGCGTATTTTTGGACTTCTCTGGTTAATTGTTCGTCGGAAATGGGAGTGGGTTGACAGTGGAGCTTAACCCAAAGCCTCAGTAGTGGATCGGCTAAACGATAACGTTTCTGCCTCACTGTGACCAGGTCAACATCATCTAACCAAGAGAGATAATCTCTTGTTGACCCGGGAGTTCGTCCAAGTCTCCTAGCTATTTCCGTCAATTTTAGAGGTTCCTCATTAGCTAGAATCTGCACGATTGCCTGAAGCACACCGTAACCACGTGCTCGGTGCAACCTTAATTCATATTCGAAGCGACACTGGGCCCAGAGCGAGGCTCCCTTTGAGAGTTGCGTCGCAAGGGCGGCAACCGGGTCGAATAGGTTAGGCTCTTGTGAAGCCTCCATGCCCTCGGCAATTAATCGAACGTAGCTTGGCCGTCCAGCTGTTAGCGCATGGATAGATCTGGCCAATTCGTCACGAGAAATGTAATTGTCAGAGGTAGGAACAGTTGCTAAAGCATTTCCAACCTCTGCTGGTGTAAAAGCTGGAAGATGTACAATTTCGAATTGAGGAGATGCATCTCGCAGGAGTCGTAGTGCTCGGGTAGTATAGCGTGTACTCAAGACGAATCGGTTGTGGCTATTCCGAAGTGTTTCGATGAGTTCCTTCAGGACAAGTCTTAAGCCAGGGAAATTCTCGAAAGTCCTTAAGTCGAGAATTTCATCTAGCAAAAAAATTGCTGGATTTGTAGCTGAGGGACTGGCTCTATCAAGGAACTTGAGTGCTGCCTGAAACGCTTCTCGTGTGGAAAGAGCTTCAGAGAATTCAGTTTTTTCGTTTATTGCGTTGAAAGGTGAATTTGCAGTGAGGGACCGCAAAAAGTGTTCTGGAGTGGTAGCAGTTTGCTCAACATCCAGGTATTGAGAACGCTCATTACCGAGTTCGCGTTGAAGTTCCAGAAGGAGTGTGGTGCGACCACTGCCGCCTAGCCCTAATACAATTGGAATTCTTGGCGGATCCGCTTCAATGGCCGAAAGGAGGCGTCTTTTAAGAGTCGGCCTTTCGATCTGAGTCACTCTTGCTTATCTCCAAGTGTTGATTTAAGTCTAATCAAGAAATCAATTCGATACGGTTAGGATACGAAAAGGTAATTCAACGTTTGGCGCCCCTGCTCAACGAATAGAACTTAAAAAAGGGTGACGCAGTTTGTCAATGTGAAAGAATAACATTGTTAAAGCGCGTTCTGCCGAACCTCTAAAAATGCAAGTGTTTTTCGGGAAATTCTTTTTATTACCAGATTGGCTTTTCCTGCAATTTCAAATAAAAACAAGGTAGTTCAATGTGAAACAATAGCAATAGCGACTTTGTTGTCGTCTACAGTGTACATGGTACTATCTGAATGCCTATCTGATGAGGAATCTTAGTTGATGAATTTAGCGATTCTTGGAGCACAGTGGGGCGACGAAGGAAAGGGTAAAATCGTCGATTTGCTGGCACCCCGATTTTCAGTGGTTGCTCGCTATCAAGGTGGTCATAATGCTGGGCATACGGTTTACGTGTCTGGTCAGAAATTTGTTTTACATCTCATACCCTCTGGCATTCTGCATCCAGAAGTCACATGTGTTATTGGGAATGGAGTGGTTATTGATCCAACGGCCCTGCTGGAGGAAGTCGAGAGCTTAGCTGAAATCGGTATCGCCGTAGACGGCCGGCTATTCATTAGTGAGAAGGCCCACGTAATTTTGCCGTATCATCGAGAATTAGAGTTGATGTTTGAAGCTCGTAGGGGAGAAAGAAAGATCGGCACAACTTCACGAGGAATTGGTCCTGCATACGAAGACAAAATCGCTAGACGAGGCGTCAGGATAGGAGATTTGGCTGACACGTCCACTAATGGAGTGCTAGCTAAGGTAATTCAAGAGAACGTGAATGCGCGGAATGGTCTCATTGATGGAGCAACAATGGATTGGCGGGTTGTGCTGGACCGGCTCGCAGGTTCCTGGAACCGCATCAAGCCATGGGTGACTGATGTATCACTGCTTCTCGCGAATGCGAGACGCGAAGGCAGGTCAACATTATTTGAGGGAGCCCAGGGTGCTCTCTTAGATATCGATCATGGAACCTATCCCTATGTGACATCTTCGAATTCGACTATTGGTGGTGTCTGTACTGGTCTTGGCGTTCCACCATCAGCTATAGATGGGGTGTTGGGAGTTGCGAAAGCCTACACGACCCGTGTTGGGGAAGGACCACTGCCGACTGAACTAACCGGATCAATGGGCGAAGCGTTACGTGAATCTGGACAGGAATACGGTGCATCTACTGGACGTCCTCGTCGCTGCGGCTGGTACGATTCAGTGGCTATGAAGTACGCGGTTCGCTTGAACGGGATCGAGGCACTTGCGCTTACAAAGTTGGATGTGTTGGATGAGCTTGATGAGATTCATTTATGTACGGAGTACCGTTATGGTGGGGAGATATTCCGAGAGTGGTCATTCGACTCTGCTGACCTAGCGAGATTTGAGCCAACGTACGAAAAGCTTCCAGGATGGTCCAAGCCCACTCGGGGTGCACAAAATTATGAGGAACTACCAAAAGAAGCCAAGAATTACGTAAGCCGTCTTGAGGAAGTTACGGGTGTTCCAGTCGTGATTATTTCGACTGGTTCTGACCGTACTGAGACGATTGTTCGTGATGGTACGCTGCTAGATAGTTGGTTCTAATTGTTCGGGTGATAATCGAGGTTTATTGCATCACTGCGCCAGCCACTTCCGTTTCAGTAAATGCGGCGGAAATGAATGGTAACGTTTCAAGATAGGCCGCCATCTCATCCAGAGTCAGTCCCAACTCCTCCGCACGTTCTGTGTCCACGAAGATTTGATTATCTGCTGGATCGCCATAGAAGAGCACAACCCGGCGACCGTCTGGGTCAAACTGGTCGTGAAGTGTGGAAACGATTTCACTCGTGTAATGACGTCCGCGCCAAGCATTATCTGCTTCGGAAGGCATACCATGGTCGGCAGTCAAAGCGATAACGTACCCATCAGCACCTATCTGGGTATCCAGTGTTTGGATCACGCGACCTAACTGTTCATCGAGTGTGGCCAGTGTTGCACGTAGTTCGTGTGAGTTCGGTCCATATTGATGTCCGACATAATCTGGCGTTTTGAAATTTACAAACACCAGATCTGTAATCGCATCTACGCCGACCCGTTCGTTTTGTATCATTGCAACAAGCGCATCAACTTGGAAAATCGGGAAAAGGGGAGTGCGCAGTAGTGTGCTCCCTGAAGAAATAGAGTAGTCACTCGAAACTTCATCAGGGTTTGTCCACAGTGTACTTGCATCTACATCACGCAGATAACTGGGTAGCCGATAGCAGTCTGTATCACCCAGCCAGCGTGCGGTTGAACCTTCGAACATAGCTAATAAAGTTGGATGTCCGTTGATCATGCAGCCACCATGACCTGCAAGAGGGATGGTGGCTCGTGCCGTTGTGCCTTGGGCGATAATGACCGAGCGACCATGCGTTCGCAGATTCCAAAGGTCACCGAGTGTTAATGCCATAAGGTTTCCTGGCGAATAGCCTGGATACGCACCTGTTGATCGACCTGACACGTGATCGAACATCGTGTTCGCTGCGATACCGTGAATCCTAGGGTCAGCACCAGTTACGATCGTTGCATGCCCGACACTAGTCAGAGTGGGGAGATAATTTACACGTGTGTTCTCAAATGACGAACCGTCGTGGCGAAGGCGAGTAATAGTGGGCATCTCGCTCGTGTAGCGATCAAGATAATCCGACCTCATGCCATCCAGGACAACTAGCAAGATTGCGCGAGGCCGTGAGTCAGTTTCTAAAAGTGCCGTGGACAGGGTACGGCCGGTCATGGATGCCGGTTTGGAAAGATCGAGTAGGCTTGCTAGGGTCGGCGCGATGTCTTGCTGCACAACTGGTTCCATCCATTGCCCTGGACGAATAAAACTAGGACCGAAGAACACTAGTGGAATCTTGGCATCATAGGTCCATGGACTACCGTGCATGAATCGATATTGCTGGTCGTCTGGTTCTAGCACCATCTCACCCTCAACAGGAACAAGCATGATTTGTCCACTGCGACCTGGATAATATGCTCTAGCGAACATCTCTAAGTGTTTTTGTCTTTGGGTTTTAGAGGGAGAACTGTCATCCGATTTGATTTCTGCTTGTAGAGTCCAATGGTGGGACCTGTCGTCGATGGAATCTTGAGTGTGGTCGAGTTCTGTGTCGCTCCCCGCCTGACCAAAAGTGAGAGAGCCTACAAGGACGAAGGGTAATAGGGTTCCCATGAGCGTAATCTCCTAAATCTTGCCTATTTCTGAGTGTATCACTCCACAGAAATCAACTGTGAAACGCCTACAGATTATCGACATTTGACCGATATTACATAAAAGAGTCCTAATTTGGGGTTCCGGTCTATCGTTGATTGGAAAATTGAGCCCCGTTTAGAAGTGTTAGGGGACAATCGTGACAGTTATTCCGCCGCTCACCGTACTTGTTTACATGAAAGACAGCCAGCTTGTTGCACATTGCCTTGAGATGGATTTTTGCACGAGTGGGCGGTCGCGCGATCGTGTGGTCACGTCACTCTACAATCTCATTCGAACTAGGATACAGAGTGCAGTAGCAAAGAACGGACAATTCAATCTATTTCGGCAGGCACCGTTACATTATTGGAAGCGTTTGGAACAGGCAGAGCTAATTAAAGGATGCCAGATTGATCTAGGAAGGGAAGCGGTAGCCACCAAGTTCCATTCCCAAAAAATTGATGTGAGAGAATTCGATTGTTGTTGAGAATTGATTATTCAGTTATAGATTCACACTCGACACTTCTTGGTGTGTGCCTCTTCTGTTATTTGCGATTCCTGTTCATCTAGCCTTACACTCGTGGATTACAGGCCGCTCTAGTTTAAGTGATATAATTAAGCATTCGGCACGGTAGCAGTCTGTGTATGAGTTGCCTCAGCTTCCCGTAGAGTTTCTCTTGTAATTTGCAGGTGAGACGCGCTCCAGAGAGCTTTTCCGTTACGCATTAGAATGATTTGTGGCGTGGCGTGAGGGATACAAAGTCGCTCACTCACTTCGTTTGACACTTTCCGTTCGGATTGAACCGTAATGAGATAATAAGTCGTCAAAGAAGGAGCCTGCTCAAGGTGCTGGGTGACTTCATCAAAAGCCATGGCGCTTAGATCGCAGGAATTGGAGTGTTTAAAAATTAAGACAACCTTCTCGCTCGATTCAGTAATTGCCTTTTCAAAAGCAGTGATACTTCGAAGTGGCCTGAGAGTGTTAGGCATTTGTTTCATCATAACAGGGAACGGACGAATGTTCGATCCAGGTCTTAGATGACTGCAGAACCCTTAAAGACGCGACGCATTCTTGTTTTCTGGATGCCTTTGGCTGGCACCTGGTTGATGATGGCAGTCGAAGGTCCATTCTTAGCTGCCGTCATTGCCCGATTACCTGACGCAGCTCCTAACCTTGCGGCTTACGGGGTAGCGTTTGCCTTCGCCATCATCGTAGAATCGCCGGTCATCATGTTGATGAGCGCATCAACAGCGCTGGTTAACAATCGTGACAGTTATCTTGTCTTTCGTCGGTTCACAATCGCGCTTTCTGCATTGATGACCGGTGTAATGTTGATCATTGTTATGCCACCAGTATTTGACACGTTAGCGTCCTGGTTGAATCTACCAGTTGCTGTGGCAAGTCTGACCCATCAAGCGTTAATTTTGATGTTGCCCTGGCCAGGAGCGATCGGATATCGACGTTTACTTCAAGGATTACTCATTCGGCACGATATGACTCGTCGCGTTGCGTACGGCACCGTGGTCCGGTTAGTAACGATGTGTGCGACAGCATTCTTTGCAGCGTGGTGGCTGTCCATATCCGGGGCGCTTGTAGGCGCGTTAGCTTTATCTGTTGCCGTGGTTGCAGAAGCATTGGCCGTACGTAGAATGTCGAGGCGAGCAATTCGAGCCTTAATGGATCGAAAGAAAACGGAAGGCCAGCGGTTGACATTGAGCAATGTCGTCAAGTTCTATGTCCCGTTGGCGCTGAGCTCTTTTATGGCAATGGGGGTCCAACCGATGGTAACGTTTTTCATGGGACAGAGTCGGATGGCTCTTGAATCATTGGCTGTTCTTCCGGTGTTAAACGGCTTAACTTTTCTGTTTCGCAGTCTCGGCCTATCGTTCCAGGATGCTTCCATCGCATTGCTTGGCGACCATATGGAACACTACCGGCCATTGCGAAACGTCGCCTGTACATTGGCCATCGTCACGTCGGTCTGTTTAGCCGTGATAGCTTACAGCCCTTTATCCTTTTTGTGGTTTTATGACGTGTCGGGTCTTTCGATTGGGTTGACTGAATTTGCCATTCCCCCACTTCAAATTCTAGTTCTTTTGCCAGCTCTGTCTGTGCTGCTTTCGTTTCAGCGTGCTTTATTGGTGAACGCGCGAACGACGAAAGTCATCACTTCGGCAACTGCAATTGAGGTGGCAGGGATTGCGATGGTTCTTTGGATTGCAATTCATTATTTCAATGCGGTCGGCGTAATGGCTGCGGTCACCGCCATCGTGTTGGGTAGGATTTGCGCGAATATTCTCTTGATGCCGGCATGTTGGCGGGCGACGAGGGATACACCG
>DODG01000090.1 GCA_003509065.1 Acidobacteriota bacterium | reverse complement strand
ACAACGTTCTGTCCATGGAGTTGTCCAACGCCTACGATGATGGCATCCGACAAGCCTGTTGAGGAAACGCTTGCTTTTAGACGAGCCGCATACGATTTTGTATCTTTGAACTGTAGAGGGTCGGTCGAAGACACATCGCGATCATGTTCAATCCATTCACCGTTGTCGAACAGGGATTCTAGGCGCCCACGTGCAGTTAGACGAAAATGATAATCACACTTCGGACACACGCTGAGATTGGCAATTAAATTTTTTTTAAAAACGATCTGACTGCAAGCCGGGCACTTCAACCAGAGGCCCTTGGGTACGCGGTCAGCTCTATCAGCTGAAGCTGTAATCGGTTTTCGAGTTCGTTTGAACCACGCCATATTAATAAGATCTTAAAAGCTCTCTTCAGGGAGGTCAAGGACCTATCCGTGGTACGTAGTACCGGGTTCCTCCAGTCATTTCTTCCAATTGTTTGATTAAGTCATCGATTGTTTCGTCGGTCCAACCGAGATCGAAATGGGATGTCTCGACGACGAGTAGTGATGTAGCCGTATAGTGAAAGAAAAAATAGTTATAGGCTTCGCACAGTTCTCGGATGTAGTCGGTATTTGGAAGACTCAATTCAGGGTCATGGCGGGCGTGTTCTTCTAACCGATCACAAAGCACTTCGGGAGGTGCTTGAAGAAAGATCACGATATCGGGCGACACGATGTCACGAACTAATAAATCGAAGAGGCGCTGGTAAATAAAGAGTTCGTTGTCATCTAGATTTAAATAGGCATAAATCTTGTCTTTGTCGAATAGATAGTCACAAATTGTCGCTTGGCTAAAGAGGTTAGTTTGTCGAAGGGTCATCTGTTGCCGATGCCTGGCTAGTAGGGAAAATAGTTGGGTCTGAAAAGCTGCACCTGGGGTGCCAGCGTAGAAATCCTCAAGGAATGGGTTTTCCGTGGTTTCATCATGCACAACTGTTGCATTAAGACGCACGGCTAGTCGGGCAGCCAATTCTGACTTTCCAGCCTCTAGGGGTCCCGCGATTGCGATGTGTTGGAAATTCAACTTGCCGCGCAGTATAGCAGTCCTCGGGGAAATAAAAGACCGCTGCGGCTTACTTTGCCTGGGTGGAGCACATGACCACCGCATGTTATGATGTTGCGTCCGCGTTTGGAGTAGCGGGGGCATGCACTAGCCATATTTTTGTTGCCACATCCGTACGGGTTGGACGTACCGTACCGTCAAGCCTTCATGAAGATTGACCGCATTGAACTCCGTCTTATCCGTCTTCCGTTGGTTCATTTCTTTGAAACGAGTTTCGGACGTGTTTACGATCAAGAATTCGTCCTGATTCGTGTGGACGATGGCTCCCTGTTTGGTTATGGGGAGTGTGTCGCCGACCGCACTCCCTACTACAGTTCCGAGACGACCGAAACCGAATGGCATCTCCTTGAGGATTACCTTATACCACTGGTGCTGGGTGTCGAATTTACGGACCCGCGTGATGTGTTCCCAGCCATGAAGCGGGTTCGGGGTCATAACATGGCCAAGGCTGGGTTGGAGATGGCGTGTTGGGATCTCTCGGCCAAAATTGCTGGCGTACCCTTATGGCAACTCTTAGGCGGTCAAGGAACGGAGATAGCGTCTGGTGTATCAGTCGGCATACAGGATTCTCTGGATCAACTTGTAAAGAAGATCGAAACAGAATTAGCGGCTGGGTATCGCCGGATCAAAATTAAAATCAAGCCAGGTTGGGACATTGAAGCCGTGGCAGCTGTACGAAGACACTTCGGGTCAATACCACTCATGGTCGATGCTAACGCCGCTTACACATTGGCGGATGCTGACCATCTAGCACGTCTCGATGAATTTGATTTAATGATGATCGAGCAGCCGCTTGAGTATGACGATGTGCGGGACCATGCGCATCTACAGTCTCGCCTTCGGACACCAGTCTGTCTTGATGAATCGATTCACACGGTTGGAATAGCGGCAGAAGCGATAGCTGCGGGGGCTTGCAAAATCATCAACATTAAGCCTGGGCGTGTCGGTGGCTTTGCGGAATCCATTCGGTTGCATGATTTGTGTGCCAAACAGGGCATTCCTGTTTGGCACGGTGGCATGTTGGAAAGTGGAATCGGCCGCACGCACAACATTCACTTGGCGACATTGCCGAATTTCAAATTGCCAGGAGATATTGCGGCCAGTGCTCGTTACTTTGATCCTGACCTTGTCGACCCACCAATCACCGTGAGGCCAGACGGCACTATTCTGGTCCCCCAGAAGCCTGGAATCGGTGTGGAAGTGGTCGAAGAGAGACTGGAGAAAGCCACCAAACGTAAGGTCGTCTTTACGGCATGACAAGGTCAACTGATAATGCCATAAGGATCGATACAAACTGCCAGTGTTGCTCTAGGAATGACTGCTGGTCTTTTTTGGGGTTACCGTCCTTGGTTACCTCTCTCGTTATCACATTGACGTTAACGAATTGTGCGACTAGCCCTTCAGTCGTGCTACCGGCGGCGTTAACGAGTCAACAAAAAATGGCAGCCATCATCGTACTGGAGCATGATCGGGTGCTGTTACCAGCTCCAGAGTCCTTGTTTGACTACACGGGGCGTGAACCAGCAAATCGTGACGCAGCACCCATGCCAGGCCTAATCGAGTTGTTGCGTGACACCGACCCCAGAGTGCGCCGCCGCGCCGCTCTGGCGGTCGGAAGAGTGGGACTCATCGCTGGCGGTCCATCTTTGCGAGATGCTCTGACTGATCCGAATCCTGACGTGAGGCAAATGTCCGCTTTCGCGCTTGGGTTGCTTGCTGATCCAGAGGCTAAAGAGTCTCTAATGTTGGCCCTGAACGATGTCGATCCACTCACTCGCGGTCGGAGCGCTGAAGCATTGGCGCGACTGAATGCGCATGAGGCGGCACCTGCTATTGGAGCTATGGTGCAAGTCGTAACCACAGAGGCTAGCCAGGTTCCACAGGATGATCTTACTTATCCTCAATCACCTGAGGTTGAGGCGTTCAGAATGGGAGTCACCGCTCTTGCCCTATTAGATGCCTACGAACCACTTGCCATGGCTGTACTGTCACCAGCCGGAGAACTGGACGTCCGTTGGTGGCCGGTGGCTTGGGCGTTGCAATATCTCGCAGACTCGCGCAGTTTCGATCCACTGCAGCAATTCGTGCAAGGACAGGGAAGTTATGCGGTTGCCTTCGCAGCGCGTGGGCTCGGGGCATTGGAAGATAGTCGAACCGTGGAATTTTTACTGCCACTACTCGACCGGTCACGTTACGATTCTCACGTTATCGTATCGGCTGTACGTGCCTTGACTCGTTTAACTGACACCAGAATCGAGTCCGCGCTAATGGCCTTGATGCGAGACCCTGATATTGATCCACTGGTTCAACTCGAAATCTTAGTCGCTTTCGGAGAACGACGTGCGGCGAATGCTGTTGATTTGTTTCTTGATGTGCTGACTCATCCATCACCCTCGATGCGAATAGCTGCATTGCGGGGTCTAGCGTCTCTCGATGAACAGAGATTCATGTTAGCGCTTTCGGGTTTAGATGAGGATGTGCATTGGAGTGTGCGTGCAGCTTTAGCCGATATATTGAAGTCGATGACTCCCGATGTTGCGATACCGCGATTACAAGTGATGTTGAACGATACGGATCGACGAGTCATTCCAAGTCTTCTCTCGTCCTTGGTTGCCCTTCGTGTGCCTGAAGTTGGTTCGACGATACGCGAAATGTTAAATGATGATGATGTGATAATCCGGAGTGTGGCAGCGGAGCAGATGGGTATCCTTAACCTCTCAGATGGCGTGCCGCTACTGGCCGCCGCTTACTTGGCGAGTCTAGGCGAAGATTTTTCGATCGCTCGGATCTCCATTGTTGACGCGCTCGCCGAATATGGTGGCTCAGAGGCGGTCGCGGCGCTCCAGATAGCATTGACTGACGATGATTGGAGGGTGCGCGTTACGGCTGCCAACAGGCTACTTGTCCTCGATCCTGGTCCGGCATACCGCGATCAGGTTGGTCCTGCTGGTGAAGTGACGATTGAGGAAGCTATAAGGCTCTCTGATCCGGTTGTGTCACCACACGTGTATTTTGAGACTGATAAAGGAACAATTCAGATCGAACTTGCAGTACTCGATGCGCCGGTTTCTACTGAGCGCTTTGCCACACTCGCGGCAGGAGGCTACTTTGATGGGCTACCGTTTCACGAAATTGTAGCAGCCAGATTCTTACGGGGCGGCGACCCGAGAGGAGATGGTCGTGGTGGACATGTTTTAACTCTCCCCGATGAAATTGGACCAAATCGTTTTCTTCGAGGGACTGTTGGAGTAGCCGCTGACACGGCAGAATCCGGGGCGGGACAATTTTTCGTGTCTCTTGCGCCTCAGCCATTAATCGATGCTGAACGCACGGTTTTAGGAAGGGTCGTAGCTGGTATGGAAGTTGTTGATCGACTGTTGCAGTGGGATCTGGTGCGCAGCACACGCGTCTGGGATGGCATCTCTATGACCGGCCGTTAAAACCCTTACTCAAGCTTCGTCAAGAAGATTACTACAGCGTTGTACACACTAAAGGGGGCCACTAGTGCCCCCTTTAGTGTCTTTGAATTTGAAGAGCTACTTCTTCTTCGCGCCCTTCTTCTTCTTGGCTGCCTTCTTCTTTTTCTTTGCCATTATGAGTTATCCCCCCTTTCATTCGGAGATTTTAAAGCCCGGTTACGTCAGTGATCTCTGTAATACGTTTACCAATCAATCCAAAAAAAAATTAGGGTGCCAAACGACACCCTAAAAAACATTCGATGCTACTTCTTCTTGGCGCCCTTCTTCTTCTTGGCTGCCTTCCGCTTGACTGCCTTCTTCTTCTTAGCTTTCTTTTTAGCCATTTAACGCTCCTTTAAGGGACCATCTGTATCAACTCAAGCTATTCAAGCCATCACAATAGGTAGATTGAGCGCGTAAACATCATACTAGATATAGATTATTGACAAGAAAAATAAACTGTCAAGCATAAAATGCACAGAATGTCAAAAACTGAACCATCTCATAAGTCATGTCGGTTCGAAACGTCGTTCACTTTAGCCTTCCGCGACCTACAGCTTGCATGTATTCGTTACTACGTTATGGCATGTTCTTACCTAGTTCATTTTTTACTGCGTGTCGATCAAGTGCAAGCTGAATCAATCGATCGAGCAGTTCTGAATAAGTAATGCCACTCGCCGCCCAAAGCTTTGCATACATGCTGATAGTAGTAAAGCCTGGGATTGTGTTTATTTCGTTGATAAAAAGTTGTCCAGTCGCTCGAGCGATCAGAAAATCTACTCGCGCCATCCCAGAGCACTCGATCGTATGAAACGCGTCAGTTGTGAATTGCCGCACCTGATCAATCGTAGCAGGATCCAGTGCCGCTGGAATACATAGCTCCGATGAGTTGTCGAGGTATTTCGCTTCGTAATCGTAGAACTCGCGAGATGCGATCGCTTCTCCAGGAACTGAGACTTCTGTTTCATCGTTACCAAGAATGGCGCACTCAATATCACGTGCATCAGGAACAGCTGCTTCTATGATGATCTTTCTGTCGTATGCGAAGGCCAGTTCAATGGCTGCGTCGAGTTGTTCGGTGCTAGACACCTTTGAGATGCCAACGCTCGATCCCAAGTTTGCCGGTTTGACAAAGACCGGAAGCCCAAGTCGTTTGGCCACTTCTGTGCGCACCCCGGAGGTATCAGCTTTCCATGTTCGCTCAAGAACGACCATGTAAAGCACTTGAGGTAGTCCTTTGGCCCCAAATAGTTTTTTCATGAAGGCTTTATCTGTGCCGACGGCTGAAGCTAACACTCCAGCTCCTACGTAGGGAATGTCGGCCATTTCTAGTAGGCCCTGGACTGTACCGTCCTCTCCGTATGGTCCATGAAGGACCGGGAAAATGACGTCCAAATCGAGACCACTTAACAGTGGTGTTGGACTGCCCGTCAGGTTTACTCCTGATGGATACGGTTTCCGTGGGTCGATAACCGTGTCGTGGCCTTGGCTGGATTCCTTAATGATTTGTTCAGGTGAGGTGGCTGTTGGTGGTTGGTGGTCGAAAAACCATCGTCCATCACGGTCAATGCGTATCGGCACTGGTTCGTATTTAGATGGATCGAGATGGCTAATGACTGAAGCAGCCGACGCGAGAGACACTTCGTGCTCGCGCGATCGTCCGCCATACACTAGACCTATTCGAAGTTGAGCCACTGATCAAAAACCTCAATAAATGGTTTGTGACGCGTGTGAAGATCTGACTCTCGTTTAGTATATGTCAATGAGCCGCATGTTCGATTTTAAGGTATTGCATAGCACAGGTGCTGCCCGCCGAGGACAAATGCGTACCGCTCACGGTATTGTCGAAACTCCCGCGTTTATGCCTGTTGGAACCGGAGGTGCAGTGAAATCTGTGACGCAACGTAACTTGCAAGAACTTGGCGCACAGATGCTGATGGCGAACACCTATCATCTATACCTGCGTCCTGGCGCTGAGTTAATAGCCCGCCGAGGCGGGCTCCATCGTTACATGGCATGGGATCGGCCCATCATGACAGATAGTGGAGGCTACCAAGTCTTTAGTTTGGCGTCCCGACGCACAATTAACGACGATGGTGCCACCTTTCGATCACATATCGACGGTCGCGCATGTCATTTAACACCAGAGGATGTGGCGACGATTCAATGGCGCTTAGGTTCGGATATTGCGATGGTGTTTGATGAGTGTGAAGCATACCCTAGTTCAGTTGAGGCAACTCGCCGAGCGATGGAACGGACCTTGCGGTGGGCTAGCCGAGCTCGGAATAGATTCGTATCATTGCAGACCCACGAGGCAGGTCAGCCTGACCCGCAGTCCCCAAATCCTGAACAGGCACAGTTCGGCATCATACAGGGCGGTATCTATAAAGAGTTACGTGCTAGCAGTGTCCAACATACGGTGTCCTTGGGTTTCGATGCCTATGCAATCGGCGGATTGAGTGTTGGTGAACCTTATGATCTTATGTATGACGTTGTTGCTGAGACGGCACCACAGTTGCCGTACGATCGCCCACGATATCTAATGGGCGCTGGCATGCCTGATGACTTAGTGGAAGCGGCTGCACGTGGAATCGATCTTTTTGACTGCGTTTTACCCACTCGGAATGCTCGGAATGGACAACTTTTTACTTCAACCGGACGCCTGAATATCAAACAGGCCCGCTACAAGGAAGACGACAGGCCGATTGACGAGACATGTCAGTGTCAAGTTTGCAGTCATCACTCCCGTGCGTATCTGAGACATCTGTTTGTCACACACGAGATGACGTCAGCAACCCTTAACACGTTGCATAACCTTCACTTTTACCTTGACACTATGCGACGAATTAGGGAGGCTATTGTGTTTGGCTCGCTTGAAGAGCTCAGACAAGAGTTCCGCCTGATCTACCCCCGCACGCCCGGGCGGGAATCACAAGAAGCGATGAGTTAATTGATGCTTATTTCCCTTATGGATATTTCCAAATTATTTGCCATGGCGTCTCCCGCTGATAACGCTCCAGTATGGGTGACGTTTTTACCGTTCGCGATGATTCTGGCCATTTTCTATTTCATCATTCTTCTGCCGATGAAACGGAAGCAGAAGAAGGTGCAGGAATTTCAATCTTCGTTGAAGGTCGGTGACCGGGTCGTTACGACCAGCGGTCTTTATGGCACTATCACTAAGTTGAATGACGAACGCACCGTACAGCTTCAAATTGCTGATAAGGTGCGCGTAGACCTGTCACGCGCGGCGGTTGGTGGACACCAAGGGCAGGACCCGGTCGTTCCTGACTCCAACAATTCATAGGTCGGAGTACATAATGCAGACCAACCTTCGTTGGAAAATCATCACGATTCTTGGTGTGGTGGCATTGGCCGTATGGTCCGTCTATCCTCCTGAAGAAAAGGTTCGGCTCGGCCTTGATTTAAAGGGCGGCGTGCACATGGTCTTGCGGGTGCAGACCGATGATGCCCTGCGCTTGGAAACCGAGTCCAGTCAAGAGCGGTTGCGGTCCATATTGTTAGCCCAGAATATCGTGGTCGGTGAAATTGCTTCAGACAGTGCCTCACGCTTTCATGTGGAGGGGGTGTCCACGGAGCAGGATGCCGAATTTCGACGTGTGGCCGACGAACAATTACAAGCTCTGTTCACACGGGAATCCGGTGCAGGCGGTCGCTATGCATTCGAGCTTAGACCAAATATGGCGGTTTCTTTACGCGAGGAAGCTGTTCGGCAAGCCTTGCAGACGATCGAACGACGTGTCAACGAACTCGGGGTTGCGGAACCCATTGTAGCTCCACACAGTGTAGGTGGGGATCAAATCCTTGTGCAACTTCCAGGTGTGACTGATATTGCACGCGCCAAGGAGATTATTCGCTCGACGGCGCTGTTGGAGTTCAAAATCGTAGAGCAGGGACCGTCAGCGACTCGCCAAGCACTGTTACAGGCGAACGGTGGGGTGGTTCCCGCTGGAATGGAGATTATTTCTGGTGTTGATGGCACCGTGAGCCCGGGTGCCATGCCACAGAACCTTTTTTATATAGTTCGGCAGGTTGCGCCTGTGAGCGGGCGAGATTTGCGGAATGCACGTCCAACTCTCTCTGAGAATAATCTACCAGCTGTCAGTTTTTCGTTAAATCGTGAAGGGGCCCGTAAGTTCGGGGATGTGACAGGGCAGAATGTTGGTCGACAGTTAGCGATTATTCTCGACGGTCGCGTCTATTCTGCGCCAATGATTAACTCTCGGATTACCGACGAGGGAC
>DODG01000077.1 GCA_003509065.1 Acidobacteriota bacterium | reverse complement strand
AACACCTGCAAGAAAGTTCTTAAGGAGTCACCTGTACGAAAATCCTCAGGTAAGTCTCGGTCAAAACACAAAAGGTCAGTCTCCTAACTGTTGCGATTTGTTGGTTGATCAACAGTCATTAAACGCGATAGAATGAAGATAGTGAGATTGAATCTCATTATGTTCCTTAGTGGATGAGTTGTCGATATGTTGCAGGCATTTGTAGTTACGTTACGGGAAGGCTTGGAGGCGTTTCTAATAATTGCCATTAGCTTGGCGTATTTACGGAAGCGTGGTCTGACAGAACTGATTCCTGCGGTGCATTGGGGCATTGTTGGTGCTGTTGGCCTCAGTATCGGTGCGAGTCTATTATTTCAGCGTGCAGCGAACCAGGCACTGTGGGAGGGCATCCTAGCCATTGCTGCCGCGATCTTGGTTATGTCGCTGATTGTCCATATGTGGCGTGTGGGTAAACAATTGAAAAGTGAGATCGAAGGAAAGCTTTACGAAAGAAGTCTCCGACCAGGCAAGAAAGCAATGTTGGGAATTTTCGGGTTCACTCTATTGATGATCACCCGTGAGGGGATGGAAACAGCTTTACTGTTGAATGCCTTGTTCTTTCAGATGCAGTCGTACTCATTATTTAGTGGGGCACTAGCCGGACTAGTCTGTGCAGGAGGAGTGGCTTGGTTGTGGTCTCGCTATGGTCATCGAGTGAATTTAGTACGCTTCTTCCAAGTAACATCGATTTTTTTGACAGTGTTCGTGATACAACTTTTAATTTATGGTTTCCACGAGCTGACCGAAGCCAACATATTTCCTTATAGTGAACCGCTACACTGGGCTACCGAGCCCTACGGGCCAGATGGTCGTTATGGGCAGTACTTGACCTATATGCTCATCGTGTTGCCGATTAGTTGGCTTTGCTATGTGATTATGCGAGACCGAAGAATTACCGACACCTAGCTGTTGGTCTGAAGCATGGTTGCCTAGGAACCCAAACGAGTATCGCAGTCAAAAAGTGGACCAGAAAGTGGGAACTGCTAGTTCTCACTTTCTTCCTTTTCAGCTGATTCTTCCTCCAGAAATTCTGCTTGCCAGGCTGGCAAGGGTTGAGGTCCTGGCGTTATGTCAGCAATGTCAGGATCATTAGTATCTGTCCGATCAGGCGCGCTTGCGCGACGCAGTTTGGCGTCTTCTCGCCTAGTAACCCGATCTTTTTGTTTGTCTTGCCTAGCTCGTTCCTTTTGACGTTTTTGTAGAGTCGGCCGTCCTCGATTAGCCATAGGCCCCCCTTTTCGATTATCTACATATGAGACAATCCGGCAATTTAATCAGATAATTATTCGCATCGCCCTTTTCCATTCAAGATCTTTGTGGCAGACCTTCAACGCTTGACCGAAGACTCGATTTCAGCCAATAAGTCTTACATTATCTTTCTGCGCAATCGCTCCGATCGCGATCCTGCAGTCGGGTCGAACTTGATGAAATGTAGCGCAGGCGACTAACTGCTACGATGTGCTATTAGGTTATCAAATCGATTAAAACGTTTCAATAACAGCGGTTTACAAGGAGTCGATGTTGACCTTCTGTTTCAATGCTAAACCTGTTGTTTGTGAGCTGTTACTGTCTAGTTTCTTCTGCGAACCCTTCATAAATCTTTCGTGCTTCATCAAATTGTGAAAATACGTGATCGCGTTCTTGCTGTGACCTCCACCCAGGCCACTCTTTGGCCATTTGATGTAACTTGTCGATCCAGCGTATTCCATAATTGGCGGCAGGCCTTGAACGCACTGGCTGGTCGCCGACGATCACCCAAACTGGATTCGTGAAGGCTTGCGCAAAACCAGTGTCGAGCGGATAGCGATCACGAGGATTGCCGGCTACTCTCACATGAAACCATCCACTCTTAGTTACTGGTACCGAGCGCGTAAATGAAAAATTCGAGCGACTCTCATCCAGAGGGACTTCTTCAATGATGTCACCATTCCACACAAGCCGTAATGTTTCGAGCGGATTGATCGACTGAACGCGAACACGAATTTCAACTGTGTCACCACCTGCGGGGAGTTGAACTTCGTCACCGGGCATTAATCCATTAACCGTTACATCGAGTAATGGACCTGTAGAGACGAATGCTCGGCCTGCCCTCAGACCTTTAAACCAGGCATCCATGGTAAGTCCACGCTCACCAGTGTAAATGTAAGTCCTTGCGGATCCCACGAGCTTGCTTGCATGCAAGTTGCTAATGGAATCCTCACCACCAACCGCAGTTACTCTGAGACCATTATTCCAGGCCGCATAGACCGGGTAGAAGCCTGCTTGCCCAGCCCCAGACCATTCGACTGCATCCGTTGTTCCAAGAGCAGCATCGACCATAAAACCCTTCGCTCCACCGAGTGCACCTTCGAGCGGGTCAGTGCTACCGGAAAATGCGTGCACATAGCCAACGGTGGCTCCTTGTGCGCGAGCTTTCCGAAACATGTCGGTGTTACTCGGATAAAGACTTTCGATACCCGTTCCCTCATATCCAGTCGTAAAAGGAGAAATGAGATGGTCGGCGAGTCCGAACATAAACACATGTCCATAGAACGGGGGTCGGTATTCTTGTCCAACGACCATCACCATGTCCGGAGTAGATATCGGGTGTGGCCCTCCCCCTTTCTGGAACACTTGATAATCCAGAATGCGATTATCTTTATTAGCGATTTGCTCATTGACGATATCTTGATCCTCAGCGGCTGACATCATCATGAGATTCTCAAGTGTATTATGTAGGTTACCAGCGTAGTTCATATGCACGTGCGTTGAACCGCTATACCAGCCCTTGACTGACATGTCGGTCAGCCGTTCGAGATTAGCGGTGACGGTCGAGACTTCACCGGCTTCGATCATTGTTTCCAACTGTAGTGGTTGGTATTCAAACCCTTTAACAACCGTTAGGTTGACCCGACCTATTGGTAGAGTGATAGTGAATTGGCCACGAGAGTGGAAGATGTGATCGCCTGCACCTGAAACTCGAGCATACGCGTCGTGGGGTGCGTAAAACTTGCCGTCCGATGCTGTGAGATGGATGCGTGATCCGGTTATGGTGTTTTGAACGCTGTCTCGTGTTTGCACCGATAAGAAACCCATGGGCTGTTTCCATCGTCGTTCGGTTATGGCAACTGTCCGTTGGGCGCCGCCATAGGTTTCTAGTAAGGCGAGCTGCGGCAAACCGCCGGCATTCGAGATATAGGCGATCCATTCTCCATCCGGTGACCATGTCGGATTAAAAGCATCATGAGCGAAGAAGGTCATCTTGTAAGGCTCTCCGCCAGAGGTGGGTTGAACGTAGAGATTCGAAAATTGGTCGGCGGAACCACGAGTGGACGAGTAGATAAATCGTTTACCGTCAAGTGAAACATCAGGGTGAGATCTGTAGAGTGTTTGTTCAGCTAGCACTGTCTGGGCTTCCACAATGCCAGTTGCCATAGCTGGAACTCTCAGAATGTTGCCAGAACCAAGCGGCACGTTGCGGTTTGATACTAAGAGTAATTCCTTGCCATCTGGCATCCAGGTTGGCATCAGATGCATGTCCCATTCGCCGAAGTACAATCGGCTACGACCAAAAGAATGGTCACTGGTTACTGCCACTTCTTCCCCCAACCACTCTCCATTGAGAATAGATCGAGTATAGATATTGAAATAACCGTTCGGTTTTGTTGAGACGTACGCAATCTGTGTGCCGTCTGGGGAGAACGTTGGGTCGGTGTAGATGAACGCGTCATCAGTCAACGTCTGACTTTCACCTGTTGTGATATTAAGAATCTCAAGTTGAATAGTGGTGCCGCCATCGTCTGCCGTATAGATGATCCACGTCCCGTCAGGCGACCAGTCAGGAGAGGAGTGATACTTCTTGCCATGGGTCAGTTCATTTGCGATACCAGTCGTTGGATCTACGGTCCAGATCGACCCACTCATGCTCACCGCGATTGCAAGCCCATCAGGGGACCAACTTGGTGCCCACGGTGTGGAACTGGGTGCCGGCGGTAAATAGAAATTATGCATGTAGTTGCCACCATGCTTGGCTGCTTGGTACGGTCGAGCTGAAGGTTGTGCCCAAATAAGGGGTGGGCCGGCCAAGCACGTAATGCTGGCCAGAAGCAAACCTATCCCGCAAGTTCTGACTTGACCGCCTAGGACTCTGAAAGGGTCCATTAAATTTTGAGTAGCCTGCCGAGAAAGAGCACAAAAGGAGGGCATTCGTCAAAATCCTTAAGTTAAATGCACAAAAATTTATTGGATCGTGTCTAATAAACCGTTATTATACAACTCTTTAGGCTATATTCTCAAGCTGACAGCTTTTTCTGAAAGTACGCAGGTTAGGGACTCTCAGGACACGGCTGAAGGAACTGGGCGGACCATGATTAACGTCGACGCTATCCGGATGCAGCAGTTTGGGGTGCAGTTCTATCAGGCCTCGCTGACTGCCAGTGACATCGATAAGCTGGTACGATTCGAAGTGTTAAGTTATAGTCAGCACGGCCAATCACCGTTGCGCGGCGTGAAACGTCGAGGTGGATCTAAAGTTAATTGGGATTTACTCGAACGCAGGATCGCTTCAAACGAAAAAGCCTATCAGCGTCAAATTATCAAACGAAAGATTGATGAACTGGTTGGCTATTACGTTCAGTGTCGCGAAGCTCGAGACCTTCCGTCGATTCCTGGTGCAGTGATTATCTCCTCTGACGAAACACTCAGATTTGAACCGATCGAACAATCATCAAACATGGGTACCCTTAAAGTACCAGAACGTGAAGGCGTGCTGCGTGCTATCGATGGCCAGCATCGTCTGTTGGCTATGCATGCCGACATTGGTCAATTTGGCGATGAAAAATTTACCGTACCAGCTGTGATTTTCGATCGGTTGCCTGAAGATCATATTGTACAAATGTTCGTTACGATCAACGCTAAGCACACGCGACTTAACCCTTCTCACTTAGTGTCGTTATCAGGTCGGCAGCTTTATCGAGATGAAAATTTAGCAGTAGCCCACGACATTGTTCGCACTTTGAGTGACCAAACGGACTCTCCATTATGCGGTGACATTAGGTTGTTGGGTGTTGGTAAGGGGCGAGTTGCGCAAGCGCCGTTGGCGAAGGAGATTAAACGACTTTTAGCAGAAGATTCTTTTGGAGGGCCACGCAAGTCAGCGGCCTTTCATAACGACGCAAGGCGTTTCTTTCTTAATTACTTTAGGCGTGTTGCTCAAGTTTTCGGTGCGGCTTGGAATGGCCGAAAGTATAGTATCAAGTCCGTTACTGCTCTTCGTGGTTTCATTCGTGTTGTGCCCTCCGTGATTAGTCGGCTAGATCAGGAGCATGCTGATAGAACTGACTTTCGAGCGATTGGGCGCGTTATTGCTCCTTGGGGACGAAGGATCGGTGATGTGCGATTTGAGACCGACGGCTCCTGGAAGCATTCCCATACGACAGTAGAATCATTGGCAACCGAGTTACGTTTAGCACTGCAGTATCCGGAAGGCGCCGACATATAAGTGTCTTGACGGGGCGAACGAAGTGCCGTGATCGCATTTCTACGAACCCCGTTTAATTACGACACGGCAGAATCAGTTCAATAATAGAACTAGCTGTTTACGTTAGGCCATACCAGCAAAAAACTCGGTAAAGCTATTGATGGCGCGCTCCGTCACGGCTGGATTCGGCTCGAGTGACCATTCGCCTACTTCACGACTGCCTCCCAATACAATGCCATCTGAGCGAGGCAGCATATACAGTGGGCCTCCTAGCATGACCATGTAGTTGACTTCTGGCTGTGGCAACAGCAGAGTGAGCTGCCCTTTAGCCGGCTGTAGTTCTTCGTCTCCAAACAAGGTTTTAGAGCCTAGGCCCGTGCAATTCACAATGACCGGCGCGTCCAGTGTAAGAATTTGGTCGATGTTTTCGAACTCAGTGACTACTACTTGTCCACCCGCGAGCCTATAGTCTCGCATGAGCGCATTTAGATACACTGCTGGCTCGAACTGCATCGTCCAGCGTCTTCGAACATAAGCCCTTGGAAACGGATGTTGTTGAGGTTCGAGTTGTACGCTCTCTGGATAGAGATCGGCGATTCGCTGGCTCAGACTTCCTTGCTGCGCTTGTGGATTGGGCGGGTCGTCTGACACAGCATAAGCTGGTGTCCAGTGCACACCATAATCCTGTCCCAAGTATTCTTGGAAATATTGGTAAGACAGACGGGAGGCTTTAACGACAAGATCGGCAAATTCTGGAGTCGTATGATCGCGTTGTGAAGAACCCGTTGGTCCAAACCATGCAGCGGACATGTTGGACGTCGTGCGAGGTGGCAGATCCTTCGCGTAAATCGTTACCTCATATCCTTGTCGCTGCAACAGTCTAGCCGTCGAAAGCCCGACGACGCCTGCTCCGAGAACAGCGTACTTCTTTTGCCCGGTACGCAGCGCTTCTTCCACTGCTAAGTGCGCCGTGCCCCACGATAAGGACATGCCGCTCCCACCGTGTCCATAGTTGTGAATAACGGTTTTCTCTCCGATGGTTTCTGACTTAAGCACAAAACCTGATTGTCGCACTGGGCGCAGTCCGATCGTTGTGCGAATAATTCGGTCGGATGAAACCTTCACCTTCGCCAAGCTAGAATCCTTCTTAGTAGTGTCGCTAGCCCCGAACTGTGACGAACAACGTGAACCGAGACCTGCGCCGATCGCAGCAATACCGGCTGTTTTCAACCACATCCGTCTATTGAGTGATACGCTCATCGTGTTTCCTTTGTTTTGGTCATTACAACGATAACTGGGGTGGAGCACCCTAGCGCAATGTTCAGCTAAGCTCGATGAGCATTGTGATCGGAAGGAGTGACGAGGTCAAGTGAGAGCCATGTTCAGATTTTTGCGCACTATATTTTTTGTAATGTTGCATATTGAGCTCGCACTGCTTTCTGCATCCGCGCAATCTCTTAGCCAGAACCCATCTCCAATGGTAGAGAGTACACGGCCGCACCTTCGCATTGATCCTCCTGTGGCAGATGGGAACCGAGAAGCCTTGACGGTCGGTACGCTTTTCGTGCCTGGAAATTTTGGTGGCTCTGAATTTGTGCCTATCGTTGTGCAATTCCATGGCGCTTTCTGGCTAGGTGAGCATTATGTGTCAATCTTGATGCCGGAAGCTGTAATAGTCTCAGTGCAACTGGGTCCTGGATCACGCGTTTACAACGATGTTTTTGAGCATCCCATGGTATTTACCACAATGATTAAGGAAGTTAATGAAGCCCTTGCTTGGATCACGGATGGGTATTCTAGAGGCGGCAGAATTTTCCTTAGCTCATTTAGTGCAGGTTATGGAGCTACACGAGCGATTCTTAGGAATCCTGAACATTACGACCGAGTTGACGGAATCCTATTGGCAGATGGACTTCACGCTTCCTATGTGGACGGTTCATCGCCACCTCGTCTAGGTGATGTGGCACCTGAAGTTATTTCTGAAGATCTCGACGTGTTCCTGCGATTTGCTCGAGATGCTACTTCAGGACGAAAGCGTATGTGGGTGACTCATTCTGAAGTGTTTCCTGGGACCTATGCCAGTACGACCGAGACGGCTGACTATCTTTTGGAGCAACTTGACTTGAGACGCACAACGGTACTTGTCGAAGGTCCGAATGGAATGCAGCAGTTGAGTAAGGTGCAGCAAAATGGATTTTATCTTGACGGCTTTGCTGGAAATTCAGCACCAGATCACCTTGATCATTCGTTTGCACTCGGTGAATGGTTACTCCGAGCTCGTTCGTGGCTACGGAGTCGAAGATAATCCTGAGATAAACGTTTAGCGTTGAAATAGTCTTGCGATCGGAACACCTGCAGTTGGAGTCAGCGTATGAAAATCAAGTCCGAGGAAACGGGTCAGGGTTGCAGCGACTTGGTTTTGCGTGATGGGTTCGTGGTCGCGCCACTCTCCACGTAGGTCCACGGTTGGACTAACGAACGCCATCCAGATGTTTTCGGCACCTGGAATATCACTACCATGACCTATCCAATCTTCTGGTGTGTTACCCCGTCCGTGATCGACTGTGATGATAATTGCAGTTGCGTCACGGTACTGATCATCTGCTTGCAGAAAATTCCACAATTCTTCGAGGTAAGAATCAGTTCGATGCAAAGTATCGAGCACGCGATCGTAGCGTCTGTCGTGCGCCCAGTCGTCTGTTTCACCAAGAGCCAGATACAACACTTTCGGGTGATAGGTGGCCAAGTGTGCCATACCAAAGCGAAACGTGTAGAAGTCGTGCCGCACTGTGTCCCATGGCGTTTTGGTTTCAAACTGTTGTCGATTTAACGCTTGTAAGGTCTCCTCTGGATGCTCGTAGGGCTCAAAGCCAGCATTGACTGCAACTGAGTCCTCTTTCTGGGAGACAATCCAGTTGAAGGTTTCCCATGAGGCGAACGTCGCGACTTGTGTATTCGTTAGGGCGAGAGAGTCCTTAAGGAACTCAAGTACTGTGGGAAACGGATAGTGGCGGTTGTCGTTGCTTGTGATGAGGTCGTCGTGCGACTCGCCTGTTAAGATTTCCGCGTAGCCAGGGTACGAAAACAGTTGGGTATTGCTAACTTTTACGCTGCTTCCGAGTTCACGATTTCCGGCGATAGACCCGTAGTGTTGCATGAGCGTAGTCCAAAAAAACGGCATGAGTTTCCCTCGCCGTTCTTTGGCCGTTGGAGCCCAGTATCGACGATAGGATACCGTTGATTCGACCGGGTTATTTCCCAATGTAGATTGCAGTATGTCAAGATCAAGCCCGCCAAAAATTTCTTGTGTTCGTGCGCCGTCCAGTGTTACGAGAATCACATTGTCGATCTGAGTTGTTTGAGCTCCCAGTTGGTTAATACCAAAACCATACACGATAAGAATTGCAAAGATGCATTTCGGCATGTGAAGTCGTTTTCTTGATGAACAATAATTCGATATAGGCATTGGCATTTTGACTGGGTTGTGGCTAACGGCGATTCAGATACTTATCAGAAAGACTGTGACCATATAATAAACTGCTCGCCTGCTAAACTG
>DODG01000425.1:6969-8650 GCA_003509065.1 Acidobacteriota bacterium | reverse complement strand
CCGATTGTGGGAGGCATCATCGTCTGTCGATGAGGTAGGCCAATCAGGTGCTCGCCACTGATTAGGTCGGATAGGATCTTTAGGATCTGTCATAGGCTCAGATAATCTTCGTGGCGTTTTACTTAAATTGACTCGCTAGAAATTCACGCACTCTCAACTTTGTGTTCAGCATGTCTGGTACTATAGAAGAAACCATGCGTTTTCAATCTTGGTTTAACAACAAAAACTATACTGGTGCGATCTAGTAGTGTCAAACCTTGCTAACTGGAAAGATATTAAAATTAGAATGCTTAACTTGGACCTGAGTGTGACGAACCTTGCTCGTGGTTCATGGACAGGTTATAGTCAAATTGTAAAGGCATGAATGCTGTACCGGTTGGTCTGCTGGTCTTCAATTAAAAGTACTGAGTCGCGAGTGGAGTCGAGACTTCACGTGTGAGTGGAGGAATGGTTGCTGTCACTATTTAAAGAAGAATCTGCACCTGATACCAAAATCTTAGCCACAACTGATGTGGCTAGTCGGGCATTGTCTGTCACGGCAGTTGAAACTGACTTTGTTGAAAAAGTCTATGGGAATTTAGCATCTGTCTACGATGTATTTTTCGGTCCAACATTGCATGCAGGGCGTCTAGAAGCAATCCGTAGTATATCGATCAAGCCTGGAGACAAAGTGTTAGAAGTGGGTGTCGGTACAGCTATTAATGCGACACTCTATCCACGTCATTGTTCGGTTACGGGTGTGGATTTATCTGCTTCCATGCTTGAAAAGGCAGCCCGGCGTATTCAACGGCACAACGTAAGCAATATGCAATTGCTTCAAATGGATGCAGCCGATTTGAAATTTTCAGATGAGTCATTTGATACGGTGTATGCGCCGTACTTAATGAGTGTCGTGCCAGACCCTGTTCAGGTGGCACGCGAGATGGTGCGAGTTTGTCGAACTGGAGGGCGAGTAGTCTTTCTGAATCACTTTAAGAGTGAAAATCCTGTTCTTTCTCGTATCGAACAACTGTTGTCCCCGATGACGGTGCATGTGGGATTCAAGTTAGATCTGGACATGCAAGCCTTTTTTGCCCAGACGGGCATTAATCCAGAATCAATAAAGAAAGTAAACGTACCAAGAATGTGGTCGCTTGTTAGTTGTATTAAGGGCGAGTGAACTTGCGATGGCACTTCACGAGAGTAATTTTTTTCTCGAAAAGTCAGAATCAAAGGTCGCTACCTGCACATGTTCTAAGTGCGGGCATCGAGATGATTACCAAGTTCGTTGGATTAAGCGTACTAAAAAGGAGAAGCTCCCGAGTGGAGCAGATGAGCACGATCGAGCAATATTTGGTAAACTCCGTAATTATTTCGTGCGAGTCGACGACGTTTTGACCTGTAAGCGCTGCCGGCGTACATTTGAAATTCCTTCACAGCAGTCGGTGGCGTTCTTTTAGTTGACAAGTAATTTTCTGATTGCTTTCTGACTGGTCTACCTATTTAGGAGATCGGTTAGAGATTCCGTGTTGCTCAAGGTTATAATCAGGCCACTCGTGTCAAATTATGTGGTTAAAGAATTGCGCTTTAAGTCTACTTGGTGTGGGCAACCCTCGTTTTTTGTAGCACTTAGTCTAATCTGCTTAACGGTACCGCTTGTCGCCGGATCTCCCTCGGAAGAGATTCTTGCTTCTGACCAAGC
>DODG01000425.1:0-6584 GCA_003509065.1 Acidobacteriota bacterium | reverse complement strand
TTATTGAGATTGAGCGTCTGATTAAGGATCTGACTCCCAATGATGTTGCCGGTTCGGTAGTGAAAGCGCGGATATTGATTCGTCGTGGGGATTATGAAGAGGCCGAACAGATTCTGACTTCTGCGGTTGAAATTGATCCAATTGGTGAAGCAGCACTTGAACTTGGCCTGCTTATGAAACTGGTCGGGCGTGAGTCGGAAGCCGTTGCCAGTTTGAAGCCAATTCTCGCTGCTGCCAGAAATCAACGTACAGACATTGAATTATTACGCTTGGGGAGGGCCGCTCAAGCTCTCGGGCAATACCGGTCTGCAAACCAGTACTTCAGACGTGCGGCGTCCCTCGCGCCTGGAGATCCGGCGATCAATACAGCGTGGGGTGAACTTCTCCTTGAGAAACACAATAATAAGGATGCTGGCCGGTCGTTTCAGATCGCCTTAAGTAGTGATAGTGATTGGGCACCAGCTCATCTCGGGGTCGCACAATCATTGCGGGATGAAAATCCTTCTGCAGCGATCGAAGCCGCAAAGCAATCGCTGAAGATAGACAAGGCTCTCATTGGCGCACACCTGCTAATTGCCGAACTCGCATACGACGATGGGCGTAGTAAAGTGGCCGAAGCGTCGCTTGTGCGGGCTTTCGAAATTAATCCACTGGACCTCAGAATGCGATCGTTGCGAGCAGCGATTGCCTATATTGAAGGTCGTCCTGACGATTTTCAATCCGAGGTCAGTCGTGTGTTATCGATTAATCCACAATATGGAAATGTCTACCGCATTGTGGGTGCACAAGTTGCCCGCCACTATCGATTTGACGAAGCAGTGACGCTTGTTAATCGAGCTCTTGCGCTCGACCCGGATAACTCACAAGCACAATCAGAATTAGGGATGCATCTATTGAGAACTGGTGACGAAGATGCCGCACGTGTAGTGCTAAAGCGGTCTTTTGAAACGGATCCTTTTAATGTAATCACTTTTAATTTGCTTAAGATGCTGGATGCGGTGGAAGAGTTCGTAACAATCCATCGCGACAATCTGATTGTAAGGTTGCATCCAGATGAGGCTAATGTTCTTGGTGAGTACGCAGTTTCATTGGCTGGAGATGCACTAAAAACGCTGTCTAATCGTTACGGCGTTGTCTTGAAGGACCCGATTTTGATCGAGATATTTCCTCGTCATGACGATTTTGCTGTACGGAACGTAGGATTACCCGGCATGGTTGGAGCACTAGGTGCATGTTTTGGCCGAGTTGTGACTCTGGATTCTCCGCAGGCTTGGCCACCCGGCACGTTCAATTGGCAGGCGACACTCTGGCATGAAATGGCGCACGTCATTACCCTGCACATGTCGAATAATCGAGTCCCACGATGGTTGACTGAAGGAATTTCTGTTTACGAAGAAAGGCTCGCAAACTCAGCATGGGGTCGCGGAATGGAGATGGCATTCGCACAAGCCCTTAACGACGGAGCGATTATAAAACTACGCGATCTTAATGCTGGTTTTGCTCAGCCCCAGACGATTGCGCTCGCGTACTACGAAGCCTCTCTTGTGGTTGAGCACCTTGTCGAAGTTTATGGTGAAAGCGTGCTGCACGAATTGCTGCGTGCCTATGGTGATGGTTTGGATACGGATACTGCGCTCGTACGCGCCGCCAATATTAATTTGGACCAACTTCAAGAAACTTTCACTAAAGCTCTCACAGTGCGTTTCGATGCGCTAAGTAAAGCTTTGCGAACCTTTGAGATAAAGGAATTACTGGAGGATGGAGATCATATCCAAACATTACGCTCATTGGCTCTCAATCACCCGGAAAATTACGAATTGCAACTGGACTTAGGGCAAGCCTTGTATGGAGCAGGTCAATTAGACGAGGCAATTGATGTGCTTAAAGGTGCAGCGCAATTGATTCCTATCGCTTCGGGACCGAATAGTCCTCACGCTTTACTGGCTGACATTGCAATAAAGCAAGGCCGTCGAGACGAAGCTATGAGTGAGTTTGCGACGTTACTTGATCATGAATATACGGGTCTTGAACCAGCTAGGCGTTTGGCGGCTCTAGCGGAAGAAACCGACACTGCAGAGTACAAGGTGCTTGCTTACAGCCGCATTGCAGCGATTGATCCGTTCGACTCCGGACCTCATGGTGTGCTTGGACGGCTGGCGGTGGAGCGTGGGGATTATGACAATGCGATTCGGGAATTTCGTGTGGGGCTGGCTACTGGTCCAATCGACACCGTGGTCGCCTATACTGACTTGGCGGAAGCTTATCTGCTGAATAGACAAACGGAAAATGCCAAACGGGAAGCGTTATTAGCGTTAGAGCTAGCGCCATCCTACGAGAGAGCTCAGGAGTTGTTATTACGGGCCATTCAGTAGCACCTAAAGAAGACAATGGAAGAGAGTGGTCGATTGCAGCAGCGAGTCAATGGGAGGTGTTGGCGTGGCGCAGGTGCTTGCTGCTATGCGACGATTGTAATTGTGTTGGTTTGGACTGCTGGAACACGTTTTCTACCTTTTGTTCATGCGCAAGTGCCTGTGATTTCTGCCGATCGGTTTGCTGGTCTAGAGTGGACTTTTGTGCGGATTCGTTATCAGTCGCAAAGTGCTAACGAAGCTAGTTTTCGACGTTCCTGGAATGCTCCCTGGGCTATCGATGCGCCGGCTGCTGAACAGAATTTGTCACGGCGTTTAAAAACTGTCACTGCGATTCAAGTCAACGATCCCATTGTGATCACTCTGAATGATGAACGTCTCTGGGAGTATCCTTGGATTTATATTGTTGAGCCTGGCAACTTGCACCTACGAGAAGAGGAGGTGCCTCGCCTCAGAGAGTTTCTTTTGCGTGGTGGAACTTTGACGTTTGATGATTTTCACGGTCCACTTGAGTGGGAACACTTTGTTAAAGAGATCGGCCGGGTGTTGCCGGATCGCGAGATTGTAAATCTCGAGCCCGATCATCCAATATTTAGTTGTTTTTACACAGTCGAACGGTATCCACAGATCCCAGGGCTTGGCGCCTTCTTTAGTGGCCGGACATGGGAAAAGGGAGGCTTCGTTCCACGTCTCCGAGCTATCCTTGATGATAATGGGCGAGCCATGGTGTTGATTAACTGGAATACTGATATGGGTGATGGTTGGGAGTGGTCTAATGCAGAGGAATATCCTGGGTTTATTCAGTACACAAGACAAGCCTATCGGATGATTATTAATGAAATTATTTATGCACTAACGCACTGATACAAAGTCTAAGTGTCTGGGAGAGAGAATTGGGAACCGACATCAGGATGGATACAAAGTCCCAAGTCATATCCGACGAGTTGGCCGAGCGGGTGGTGCACGGCCGCCAACAAATTGTTCAGCAACTGCAGAAGATTATTGTTGGGCAGGATGAGTGCATTGATCTAGTTCTAACGGCTCTATTTACAGGGGGCCACTGTCTCATTACAGGAGTACCGGGGTTAGCCAAGACTCTCTTAATTAAGACCTTGGCTAAGATACTTGACCTAACATTTCGTCGGATTCAGTTCACTCCAGATTTAATGCCAGCTGATATAACTGGAACCGAGATTCTAGATGAGGATGATGGTCATCGTGCCCTACGTTTTGTCAAAGGTCCAGTTTTTGCCCAAATTGTTTTAGCTGATGAGATTAACAGAACGCCGCCAAAGACGCAGGCGGCGTTGCTTGAAGCCATGCAGGAGTTTCAAGTTACGGCAGCAGGTCGCACGTACGAGCTAGAACCTCCATTTTTCGTGTTGGCAACGCAGAATCCTATTGAACTTGAGGGGACTTATCCGTTACCGGAGGCGCAGCTTGATCGATTCATGTTCAACATCGTGATGTCCTATCTGTCAGAAAATGATGAAGTCCGAGTTGTAACTAAAACGACTGGGCTCGAGCAAAATGATCTTGATTGTGTTTTGCGTGGTGCTGATGTTCTGGAATTTCAGAAATGTGTGCGTCATGTTTTTGTTTCTGAAGAAGTTGCACGCTATGCGGTGCGGTTAGTTGATGCTTCTCGGCCAGGGCGCCCGCCGAATCTTGAGTTTGTGAACAAATGGGTGAAGTGGGGTGCCGGGTTACGCGCATCACAGTCACTGATTCTTGGGGGCAAGGCCCGTGCGTTGATGCAAGGACGCTATCATGTTGCGGTTAGCGATATCGTCTCGCTGGCGTCGCCTATTTTACGGCATCGAATTATCACTAATTTTTATGCTGAATCCGAAGGTATTGATGCAGATGCTGTCGTAGAACGTTTACTTGAAGCAGTTCCAGTACCGAAGAGTGGTCTGTAAAGTGGCGATGTCTGGTACAGGCAGAGAATTACGTTTATTGGATCCTGCGATTATTGCAGGTATAGGCTCCATGGAACTTAGAGCTCGAACGATTGTTGAAGGCTTTCTGGCGGGGTTACACCGAAGTCCAATGAAGGGCTTTAGCGTTGAATTTGCAGAGTACCGGCAGTACTTACCTGGCGATGCTTTGTCCATGATCGATTGGAAGGTATATGCACGAAACGACCGCCATTACGTCAAGAAATTCGATGCGGAAACAAACGTTGAGTGTCATGTGTTGCTCGATGTGAGTGCATCCATGGGTTATGGATCACGTGGATTAACTAAATTAGATTATGGTTCCTATCTCGCGGCATCCCTGAGCTATCTCATGACGCAGCAACGGGATTCGGTTGGCTTTATGGCGTTCGATGATCATGTTGTTAATCATGTACGAGCGAGCTCTCGTCCTGGACAGCTACGTGCTGTGTTGTTGGCTTTGGATCAGTTACTTTTAGGGCAACAATCAAATCTTGCAAAGCCCCTCCATTTATTAGCGGAATCATTGGTCAAACGGAGTGTAGTCGTAATTATTTCTGATTTATTAGATGATCCAGATAAGGTTGTCCGCGGTTTAAAGCATCTTCGCTTTGGTGGCAATGATGTCATTGTGTTTCAAATTCTCGATCCTGATGAGCTCGAATTTCCTTTCGAACGTGCCACGAAATTTCATGACCCAGAATCGGCGGATGAATTAATGGTCATGCCATCAGAAGTAAGAGCAGACTATATTCAAGCCATTGAAGAATTAGTTGCAAAGTACGACCGAGACCTTAAACTTGTCAACGTTGATTATCATCTTGTGGACACGTCTAAGCCACTGGACCTTTCACTAATGCACTATCTGTCGACTCGTAGCCGTCGAGGTTAAGTCCCGAGATAGGCACGGAGCAGTTCTTGGATTAGTTGACATCATGCTAGGATTTTCCCTTCTTGTCCCCGCATTTTTAGTCGGTTTGTTAACGATTGCAGTGCCGATTGCATTGCATTTGATTAAGCGTGAGACAGCGCCGACGGTTTCATTCAGTGCCGTTCGGCTACTACGTCGAACGCCAATAGAGCGAACCTCTCGCCGTCGTTTAAGTGACTGGTTGCTATTGATGTTGAGGGTTGTCGCCTTAGTGCTGCTGGTTCTCGGTTACGCTCGTCCCTACTCAACTGATGCACTTGGTGCAGACAGTAGGCCACTTCTCGTGGTGGCAGTCGATATTTCATTTAGTATGACGGTTGACGGGCAATTTAACCGAGCGCTACGGTTGGCCGAAGAAGCACTGCGTGGCGCTCCGGATGACCATGCGGTGGCTGTAACTGCCTTCGACACTATCGCCCAAGTCATTGCTGAACCGTCGTTCGATCGTCAGTCTGCCGTCGCGAAACTCAGACAACTGATACCAGGAACAGGGGCGACAAGCTATTCCGCGGGTTTAGACCATGCGGCGAAACTCATCGGTCAGCGAGCGGGTGGTATTACGGTCATAAGCGACCTTCAGTTTACGGGTTGGCGTGAATCAAATCGTGCGAGGTTACCGGAGAAGGTTGATATTAGGGTCGTCGATATTGGAGCACCGTTGGACAATATGGCCCTTATTCAGATTCGGCCCGAGCCAGATCGAACAGTGGCGATGATTTTAAACAGTGGAGTTGAGGTTCAGAATTCGTCCGTACGCCTTTTGCTTGACGAACAAGAAATTGCTCAGTCTGAGATTATTGCGCCAGCTGGTCAGACTGTGGAAGTGGTATTTCCAGTTGTCCTACCGAAGTCTGGAGAAGTACAAGTGGTCTTGAATGATTCTCTAGGTGTGGCTATCGATAACTCACGCTATATGTTGCTGAAGAGTCCTGAACCAAAGTCGTTACTAGTGGTAACGACTGGTGAAAACTTGAATACTGACGCATTTTACCTTGAACAGGCTCTAGGTGTTGGTCGTGAACAGACAGGCTTTCAGGTTGTGTTGATTCCGGGTACGAATATTGCACCGTTGATACAGTCGACTAATCCAAATAACCTAGCTGCAGTTTTATTATTGACGACAAGAGGCTTAGATCAAGCGAGTCAACTCTTGCTTGCAGAGTTTGTTGCCAATGGCGGAGGAGTGTTAATTGTCGCAGGGCAAGATGTGGAACCCGCTACTGTTAACACGTTTCTTCAAGGAACTCTAACTTTGTCACACAGCCGTCTGACAAATCTAGAGCGGAACTTAATTCCAGCTAATAGACGTCATACAATTTGGAGAGCTTTTGGTGAGCGCCTTGG
>DODG01000344.1:2093-5953 GCA_003509065.1 Acidobacteriota bacterium | reverse complement strand
CAGTGTCACTGTAGTGGGTAGATGTTCGGCTAAGCGACTAGCCAGGGCGCGGTCGATTTCGATTGCAATCAGACGATAAACGGCTGGTGCCAGTGCGAGAGTTAGGGCACCTCGACCAGCCCCAATCTCCACAATGAGGTCCGACGGTTGAGGTTTGATCGACTCGACTAATTTGTTCACCCAAGTCTGTTCAAGGAAGTGCTGGGCAAACTTTCGTTGAGAACGCATTGGCATTCACCAAGTGCAATTAGTGAATGGGATTTTCTGGTTTTATAGTCTGCGTTGACGATTCGTTATAAGCGCGAATGTGTTCTTGCAAAGAAGCTATTAATGTTGGCACGACTGGCAATGGAACTACAATTTCGGCTCGAACGGGTGCACGGACAGTTTGGTCCTTTTTCGCGCTTTCGATGTCTTTCTGGGAGAGTGGCATAATCTCGCAAAACGTTAGTGTGACATCGAACGGTGTATGCGCGACATTACAAAAATTTGCATAAATTCTTGGAGATGAATCGTTTTCGTCGGCGACAATCGTAAAATTTATAGGATTTTGTTCAGACATTAAGACCGCCTCGTTGTGCGGCATGCTGCCTTTACGGTTAAAGAGACTTACGGTTCAGTACTTTCTCATTACCCCTACAACTACGCCTTGGATCTGTAGGGCGTCCTCTTTAACAATTATTGGCTGCATGGCCGGATTAGCTGGTTGAAGTTGAATAGTTGTACCGTTTTTATATAAAGATTTAAGTGTAACCTCCGTGCCGTTTAACAGGGCGATCACCATTTCGCCGTTTTGGGCCGTCTTGCGATCTTCGACAATGACGTAGTCGCCATCACGAATTTGCTCGTCTATCATCGAGTCACCCTTGACGCGAAGTACGTAGGTGTCTCGTTTTCCAATGAAATGTTCAGGCACTGCGATTGTTTCATTGCTGGTGATTGCTTCTATTGGTGTGCCCGCTGCGACATATCCCATTAAAGGGAGCTCTAACGATCGGCTTCCTACGTGAACTGGTATGAGTTCGACAGACCTGCTTCGATTCCAAGCGCGGCGAATGAATCCCTTATCCTGAAGATTGGTTAAATGTTTATGAACAGTAGCCAATGATGAGAGTGAAAAACGACGACCAATTTCTTCGAGACTCGGAGCGTAACCGTGCTGCTGAATGAACTCGTCAAGATAGTCGAGAATTTCGCGCTGCCGTTTTGTTAAGGGTTGCACACGCTCTCCTTAATTAACGAGGAGGCTTCCTTAGCCTTGGAGATTCGCCCTGCCATTGCGATCAATACTCTATGCAAACAAAAGGCGAATATCAAGTCAATGTTCCATTACCTTTTAGAGGTCAAGGGTTTCGTTCTGTTAGCATTCATAGTGAAATGCGACTTCCAATCCAACCGCTCCCAGCTGGACGTGCTCAATACGACGTGGTTGGACTTGGTTTAAACAGTATTGATTTATATGCGGTCTTTTCTGGGCCCTTGAAGATTAACGGCAAACAACAGGCCAAAACGCTTGTAAAACATCCAGGGGGCCAGACTGCAACGGCACTAGTTACATGTGCCACCTTGGGCTGGCGGGGAAGTTACATTGGTCGTTTCGGAGAAGATGAGCATGGCGAGTTGAGCAGAAACAGCTTGATTCGTGCTGGTGTTGACGTCTCTCACTCAAAGATAGTGACTGGTGCTACGAATCAATTCGCATGTATTTTGGTAGACCAGCGTACTGGAGATAGGACGGTTATTTGGGATCGTCATCGCGGACTTGCCATGACGGATGCCGACGTGCCGTTGGCAGCGGTCGCTTCCGGGCGCGTGCTGCTGGTGGACTGCGGTGAAACCAGAGCTGCGAGTAAGGCTGCGCAACATGCTAAACAAGCAGGTATTCCCTCAGTGATTGATGTTGAGCGCGTAAAACCTGGAATTGAAGAACTACTAAATTCGGTCGACATAATCATTGCGGCTGAGGAGTTTCCCTCGTCGCTGACTGGAGAACCTGTGTTGGGGAAGGCGATTCGTCAACTATCATCCCAATTTAATCCTGCGTTAACGGTGGTAACTCTTGGAGCGGAGGGGAGTCTTGCACTGATGGGCGGTAAAGAGATTCGATCGCCTGCTATTCGGGTTGATGCAATTGATACTACCGGTGCTGGCGATGCATTTCGAGGAGGCTTTGTGTCTAGCTGGCTTGCCACAGGTGCTGACGCAGAGGTGTCAGTGTTGCTCGAGTATGCGAACGTTGTTGCAGGACTAAATTGTCGCGCTTTGGGTGCTCGTGGAGGTATTCCCACAAAATTGGAAGTTGACAACAAATTGCATGCTTAAATTTAGGATTTTCGATCGACAAAAGTTTCTTATATTGCATGGTACACTCAATCCTTAATCATTCTTAACCCGAATAGTGGAAAAACTTTATGCTCCGAACTTTTCGTGCGCATGAAACCGTAGTGATGTTTTGCATGATGTTCTTGATCGGACACTCGCAACAAGCTCAAGAATTACCATCAGAACAACATAGCGATAGTGTCATGGCCGCAAAAATCGCTTCCATTAAAGAATATGGTCTTAGAGAAACAGGAAATAGTTTAAAGGTGTCGACGCGTTTTTCTGAGGAGGAGATTGCCCGATTCTTATCAGACAGTAACTACGTGCCAGATAGTATGCGCGAGATTGAGATCACGTTGGCTGGAGATAATCGATTTGTTGCTTCATCCGTTATAGATCTTGATCACATTGAAGTGCCTAGAAGTGAAGATCTTCTAAACCCTATGAATTATTTGCAAGGGCAGTTGCAAATGGTCATGAAGGCTAAGGTTTACAGTGAAGCAGGAACAGGTCGACTGGAGATAGAGCGTGTGGAGTTGGCTGGAATAGAACTGCCAGATGTGTTAGTTCGCGAAATGATTGCAAGGTATACCCGAAGCGCGAACAATCCAGATGGCTGGGATATTGATGCGTTTTATGCGTTCCCCTACCGGATTGAAGAAGTGAGGGTTGACTCTGGCGAGGTCATTGTAGTGCAGTAAAGACTCATTGATGCCTGCGATGCTGTTTCTAGCTCAAGTCGCCTTGATGTGAAGCGGTTATAGATCTACAACCGGCATTCATTTATGTGAACCCATGAGTTTTAGTGACGGCCTTGATGCTTCCTTACAGTACCTGAAAGGTGTTGGGCCACGCCGAGCCGTTGATTTGCTCAATGCCGGCTTAACAACAGTCGGCGATCTCCTTTATCGATTTCCAACAAGATATGAAGACAGGGGGCAGTTTCAGACGGTGTTGGAATTGCGTGAGGGAAAGACAGCGGCTATAGCTGGAACGATTCTGAATTCACACATTCGCAGTACTCGGCGGCCACAATTTAAAATTTTTGAACTACTTGTCGAAGATTCGACCGGCGCCGTAAGAGCGACCTGGTTTAACCAAGCATTTCTCGCCGAGATTTTGAAACCTCGTCAACGAGTTATTTTGTTTGGAAAGGTTGAAGCCAGATCCCGTGGAGGAGGCCTTCAATTTATTAATCCTCATTATGAACTATTAAACAGTGAAATTGATGGATCGGTCGTGGCTCTAGAGACAATACATGCCGGACGAATTGTTCCCGTGTATGAAAGAAGTGGCAAGATTACAACAAAAATGTATCGACGCTTCGTCCACGAGGCTCTACAACGACTTCCCGAAACCCTTGAGGACTCATTACCGCCAGACTTACAACGCCGGCTTCAGCTACCGGCTGTTCGTCAGGCACTCGAACAAGTGCATTTTCCTGAAAAAGGTACATCAATAGAACTGTTAAATCGATTTAGAACACCGGCGCAACAACGGATTATTTTTGAGGAGTTTTTCTGTTTTCAGCTTGGCTT
>DODG01000344.1:493-1712 GCA_003509065.1 Acidobacteriota bacterium | reverse complement strand
ATCGCATTCGCCGGTCGGCTCTTGACGTCCTACCATTTAGGTTAACTTCAGGCCAGAAGCATGCATTGCAGGAGATAGCGCATGACCTGCAGCGGCATCAAGCAATGAATCGATTACTTCAAGGAGATGTAGGTTCTGGTAAAACAATCGTGGCTCTGCTTTCGGCGGTTATAGCAATGGAAAATGGCTTCCAGGTCGCGTTTATGGCTCCGACTGAACTGCTTGCTGCTCAGCACGCGAAGAACCTTAATCGTCTACTTGCAAAATCACGATTCTCAACAGGCTTACTGACTGGATCGATGCCAGCGAAAGATCGAAAAAGAATTGTCGCGCAGATTAGCAAGAAGCAAATTGATCTTG
The DNA here is from genome assembly GCA_003509065.1 of Acidobacteriota bacterium. The sequence continues at coordinate 1,352 of DODG01000344.1, read as the reverse complement.
TCGTTGGCACACAAGCGCTTTTAGAAAGTCCGATCAAGTTTCAGCGTCTAGGCTTGGTTGTCATAGATGAGCAACACCGTTTTGGAGTTGTCCAAAGGGCTAGGCTTAGAGAGAAAGGTTCAAGTCCACATGTTCTAGTAATGACAGCCACTCCTATTCCGCGCACGCTGGCTTTGACGGCCTATGGAGACCTAGATGTCTCTGTTATTAAAGACCTACCTCCAGGGCGAAAACCAGTGACGACCATTGTGAAGCCGTCGTCAAAACATGATGAAGTCTACCGATTTGTTGGCAAAGAACTTGCCGCAGGTCGACAGGCGTACGTTGTGTATCCACTCGTTGAGCAGTCATCAAAGATGGATTTGAAGGCGGCGACTGAGATGGCTGATCATCTTGCTACGAAAGTATTTTCAAAATATAGGGTAACGTTAATTCACGGACGTTTAAGTCAAGCTGTCAAAGACGAGGCCATGAGTACGTTCGTTCTTGGCGAGTGCAATGTACTGGTATCGACAACTGTGATTGAAGTTGGCGTGGATGTGCCTAACGCAACTATTATGGTAATCGAACATGCTGAACGCTTTGGATTGGCTCAGTTGCATCAACTTCGTGGTCGAGTAGGAAGAGGTGAGGAGCAAGCATATTGTATTTTGCTTTACCGAGCTCCGTTAGGAGAAGTTGCGGCTGAACGATTACGCAGTCTAGCCGAGACAACTGATGGATTCGAACTTGCGGAAAGAGATCTTAAACTGAGAGGTCCTGGAGATTTTTTTGGAACACGGCAGTCTGGCGTGCCGACCTTACGTGTAGGCGATTTAATCAGGGATTATGAGATTATGGAGCAAGCGCGAATTGAGAG
>DODG01000344.1:0-166 GCA_003509065.1 Acidobacteriota bacterium | reverse complement strand
ACGGCTTGGCTTAGGACTGTAAGTCAAGGTCATATTTTAGTGAAGAATATACGGAAAGCATGGTCTGAAAGATTTGGTCTTGTGAAGATTGGATGACAATATAGCGAGTGCGATCATGCGTGTAATTGCAGGGGAATTGAGAGGGCGGCGCTTGTCGAAACCACGA
>DODG01000210.1 GCA_003509065.1 Acidobacteriota bacterium | reverse complement strand
AATTCCGACAGGAGAATAAACCTATGGCAGGCGAAAAACAGACCATCGAGATCGAGCTGAATACCGACCATTTAACCTTCATGAATATGATGAAAGATAATTACGATATACGGACTGAAAGCAAGGTGATGCGGATAATAATGGACTACCTTCAAGAAAATGAAGACGTTCACGACATCGTGTTTGGAGAGAGGCGCTGCCTGAGGTGCGGGTAGGACAGGGCGGGCCAATTTAATCGATTAAGCAGACGATTAGGCGGCCACGGGAGAGCAGAAAGGCAACATGTTCTTCTAACTAACTGGTATTAAGGTGGTTGTGACCACCTTCTCAGATAACAGGTCTATACAACCTAAAAGGTCATAAAATAATCCCACCAAGACCAATGCTAATAACCTAAACCGCTAACGCCTTAACCAAAACTATAACTCAACTATTGGGCCACAGGAAACGGAAATCGCTGATTGAACAACTGCTCTTATCCAATCAATCGCTCTATGATTCCAAAGCCCGAACAGGACTTAATTGGAACATCCATAGCGCCACGATTAACGCACAACTAAGAACTAATACGCCGCCCAAGCCGATAGTCATGGACACTCCGGTCCACTCGGCGAGAGCTCCCATCATCACACTACCTAGTGCCATTGCACCCCACGTCAACTGATGGAGGCTCATCACCCTCCCTCGGAACTCATCAGACGATTGAATTTGCATTACCGTAGTGCTCATAGTCCCGAAGATCACTCGGAAAGCGCCTAGTAAACCCAACAAAGCCACCGCTAACCACAGCAGCGAGATCCAGCTCAATACCAGCATACCCACGCCAAATCCGATAACTCCAATGAACATGTACCGGGTTGGATTAAGATGTACGCCCAGTAATGCTATGAACAGGGTAGCGATCAAAGCACCTATTCCTTCAAACAACAGTAAGCGGCTATAAGTATTGATACCTCCCTGCAATGAATTCTCTGAAAAAGCAGGCAACAGCGCTTCGTACGATGTTCCAAACAGACCGATACACACTCCTAAAATAATTGTGCACATCAACTGCCGACATTTGCGAATATATCCCAACCCGTCAAGTACCCCCTGAGCCAAATTAGACGACCAGGGTTGTGGTTGATGAAGAGATGTTTTCATAAACATCAACACTAGTACCGTAAAAATATAAGAACCGCCAATCAGGAAGAATATACCCTCAATGCCCCAGTGTCCGACCAACGGTGCAAATAATGCCGGTCCAACTATAGAAGCCCCACCGAACACAATGGAATAAAGGGCGATCCCACTGCTCAGATGTTCTTTAGGCAGGAGGGAGGGCATCATAGCCGACCTGGATGGGATGTCTAAAGCAAGAAGACATCCGGTTACCACCGAGATTGCAACAACATGCCAGGGCTCAACTTCGCCAATTGCAATTAGCATTCCAGTTAGAAACGCCAAGATTGCGAACATACCCCTAGTTATTCTCACCAACTTTAACCGGTTTATCCTATCGGCAATGGCCCCACCCCAAATAGAGAACAACAACACAGGACCTAATGTGGCAGTGTTAACCAGTCCTACCATAAGCGTTGAGTCAGTTAATGAGTGCATCAGCCACAAGCGACCATACACTAGAGCCCACATTCCGATATTCGATAGCGCCGCGGCGATCCAGAACAACCGGTATTCGTGAAAATAGAAAGCGGAAAAACCGGAGACGTCTACGAACTTTTTGGGGCTGAAAAAATTAAATCTCAATGTTGATTTTGATTCGGTTATGTGTGATCGTTCAAAGCCCTTTCTCGGTTATCGTCGGGCCTTCCGGGTATACCTGTTTCCCGAGAATCACGCATTCCGATGATTCTTCACTAGACAAGGTATTTAGTAATAAAGTCCGTAATCCAACGTAGATACTATGATTCTGACGTAGTATCCAATAAACCAAATCGGTCAAATGCGATTAAATACCGAGTAACACTCTATCCTGCCGGCCTCTAGAGTTAACGGGAATGTGCCCCTCGAACTATTGCGATATTATAGAATCTGAGATACAAAAACTATGCTGAAATGGTAATGTCTGGAAGTTGGCATTTACCCCACAGCCACTGACTTTCATCGTTGTTTAGCATAGGACTAACTTTATTCCACACCTCCTGGTGATAATCCAACAGCCAACCCTTCTCTGCTTCGGACATCTCGCTCCAGTCGATCAAGGATGTATCAAATGGTATTAGGGTCAAGGGATCCATGCGAAACCATCGCTTACCGTCCGGATGATTCGGCAGTCCATCGGCAGTCATTACCACGTAAAGATTTTCAAGCCGTACTCCGCCCCATCCTGGTTCGTAATAACCTGGTTCGTTTGAAACTATCATCCCAACTTTCATAGGCTCATCCGCACCTCTGGGAGCAATGCGCTGAGGCCCTTCATGGACGTTTAGGAATGCTCCAACACCATGGCCTGTGCCATGTCCATAATCCAGTCCCGCGTTCCAAAGATGGGAACGGGCCAGCGCGTCAAGTGCAATCCCACCGGTGCCTTCGGGAAACTTCTGCATAGCCAAATTTATATGGCCTCGCAATACCTTAGTGTAAACCTGCTTTTGACGATCGGTTGGGGTACCGACAATCACAGTGCGAGTATCATCCGTAGTACCTCCAAGCATCTGAACGCCTGAGTCCACTAAGAACAACTCCCCTTCCCTTAACAAAACTTCTGGGTCTGCATCACTGTAGTGGACTATTGCACCATTGGAGCCCGAAGCTGCTATGGTAGTGAAGCTGAGATCGTAAAATCCATCTTCTTTGGCGTATTCCTCATGCAGCGATTGGCTGTAGTCCAGTTCACTAACCACCTGACCGGAAGCGATTTTATCTTCCAATTCTTTAAAGCTACGAATCTTAGCGGCCGCGGCGTGACGATGGGCCTCGCGGCTAGCTGAAATCTCCGTCTCATTTTTTATCGCCTTCAGCATTACCACCGGATTAGCGCTTTCATGGATTTTCTGATCCGCAGTAATAAGGATTCGGGTAGCCATAGTCGTCCCGCTCGAGTCCAGCCAGACGGCACCAGATTTA
>DODG01000198.1 GCA_003509065.1 Acidobacteriota bacterium | reverse complement strand
GGAAGGCGTGGTGACCCGAACCGTGCGTGATAGTGCAGCTGTGCTCGATTATCTCCATACCAAACCAGCGGGTGGCACGTTTTATCCAATGGCCTCACCACAGGGTTCTTATCTTGAATCGCTAACTACACCACCCCAACAGATGAAGATTGCGTTGTCAACGGGACATTGGGGTCGAGACGTGGAGTGTGATGATGCAGTAGTAGACAGAATCCTTGCGGTTGCCCGCGTCCTTGAGGATCTTGGACATAACGTACAAGAGATTGAAGATGACGAACTGTGTGACTGGGAATTGATGTGGAACACTTACATCACTCAATGGATTTGTGGCCGCGTAATGTACTTGCCGGTCGCACAATTACATGGTGTGGATCCAACCGAGATGGAGGGAATGCTCTCCCCTATGGTCTTTCGACATTTCGATAAGGCACAGTCTTACACGACCCTCGACCTACTACAAGCCATGGCTGGCAATAACACGATAACCCGATCATTTGGTAGTTTTTTCGAAAACTGGGATATTTTGTTGTGCCCAACCCACGCAATTCGGGTGCCGGTTGCTAACGGCCCATACAGCTTGTTGCGTGACGAGCCACTTGAATCTTGGCTTTCAAGAATGGTCGATGCCTGTCGCTATACGATGCCTGGTAACGAAGCTGGTTTGCCTGGTATTTCTATACCCACAGGCGTAGACAATGATGGGTTGCCGGTCGGCGCAATGCTCTATGCGGGCCACGGGCGTGAGGACTTGGTTTTAAGACTTGCAGCTGCCATCGAGGTAGCAAAGCCAGAATGGTTCGCGCAAATGCCACTGATTAATGTCGACCGTACGTGATAGTCGAGTTTTGGAAAATTACCCAAGATGCCTTCTCTTGAGTTATTATTTCCGCACATGTTTAGCACGCACTTGGACAACTCCTCTTCTGAACTTGAATGTCACCCCATAATTCTGAGCAACCTGCAGATGGGCTAAATCTCGTTGAGGTATTGGTCTACGCCAATCCGGCGTCATCGCAGTTAAATTTTATTGTAAGAACGCGCCACAAATGTAATGAAACAACATCGAATAGGACTGAATAAATCATGACTGAACCGAGAGAAATTTTCTTTGATGCGATCGAATATCAGCAGCGAATAGATAAAGTTCGAGAGGGAATGGTCAAGGCTGGAGTGGATCTGCTAATTATGACCAACCCAACCCATGTCTGTTACCTGGTCGGCCACTTCACACAAGCTGTAAACGATCTCATGTTTCTCGCATTGCCTATGGAAGGAACACCGTTTCTTCAGTTGCCACAGTTTGAACATCCTCGCAACCACGTTAGTGGAGTCGGTGCTGAAGTAGTTAGCAGCTGGAATCTTGGCACAAACCCTGCCGATGCCGTTGTCCGGGAAATTGAGAGACGAGGGCTGCGATCGGGATCAACTGCTGTCGAGGTGAGTGGCAGTTACACCCCCTTTACCGTTATAGCCCAACTGCTCGACGGGCTTAACGCTAAACCGCTACAAAACTTGGTAGATGAAATAAGGCTGGTCAAGTCTTCCTCGGAACTTACCTACTTGCGAGAGGCAGCACGGATGACCGATGCAGGAACACAAGCCGCGCTTGATTCTTTTCGCGAAGGCGCTGTCGATCATGATGTTGCGGCGTCCTCACTGGCTGCACTGGTCTCGTCAGGATCTGAAGCGCTAACAGTAGATCCGTATATTTGTTTTGGCTGGCGAACTGCTGCCCCACACACAAATCGAGGAGGTGACGTTGCTCAAGCCGAAGATCCGCTTTTTATTGAACTCGGCGCATCAAGAGCCCGATACACCGCACCTTTGATGCGATCAGCTGTTGCGACTCGAACTACTACAGCTCTGACCGAACTTGCTGACGTGTCCGACGAAATAATATCAGCCGTCTGCGATACAACCAAAGCGGGGGTGCCTGTGGCTGAAGTTGCCGCCGCTGGCCGTAAAGCAATTGAACCAATTCTGTCTAGAGTCCTCTGGCATCATACTTACGGCTATTCGGTTGGCTTGAGTTTTGCACCCACTTGGGCAGACTGTTCGCATTTTTTGATCAACGAACAGAATAAAGGTGTGTTGGAAGCCGGTATGGTTTTTCATCTTCCAACGCAGATACGAGTTGATCGTCAATACGGTGCAGGATTCAGCGAGACCATCATTGTCACTGACAATGGCTGTGAACAACTCAGCCAACTACCCCGTCAATTAGTCGTGCGGTAAAGTCGGCTGACTACCGCTCAGGAGAACACCTGCATCGGATGCTTGGCAATCATATCCGAGTAGTTTGAGACTGTGCCACAACGTGGCTTGGTTGCCAGCGATGACGGGGCGACCAATTTGAGCTTCGAGATTCGGGATCAGTGCGATTGCGCTGATGGCTGTATCGGGAATCAGCATTGGGTGTGCTCGATTTGGAAGTGCGTGATCAAACTGGATTACGGTGCTCTGAATGTCTAAGTCGTTGGATTCTGTTTCATCGATACAGTCCAGCGACAACATTGCCGCGACATTGACTCCGGCATCATCAAGAAATTG
>DODG01000041.1:2027-3525 GCA_003509065.1 Acidobacteriota bacterium | reverse complement strand
AGCACGTCCATTCCCATTGAAGTTGAGAGTGTAAAGAGGTCAGCGTACTGGCTTGGATCGAGTATGGCGATGATTAACAGGATGCAATCTGCTCCGGCTGAACGAGCTTCGTGTATTTGGTATTCATCTATGATGAAATCTTTCCGTAGAACCGGTATACGCATGGAGCGTGCAACTATAGCGGCGGCGGCAAGGTCTTCTATAGAGCCTGAGAAGTAATCATGTTCGGTAAGAACGGAGACTGCGGCGGCTCCTGCATCGCAATAAAGCCCTGCCCTTTGCCCAGGGTCCAGATCAGGGTCCAGTGATCCAGCCGATGGAGAGGACCGCTTCATTTCAGCGATAAGCGAGATTCCATTTCTTGCACCGATGGATCTTTGAAGAGAAAGTGGTATCCCCGACTTTTCAGCGATACTTCGCACATCTTCGAAGCTGTGTAGTTTCTTTGCTTGCTCGATTGTTACTAAACGTTTCTCAACGATTTCGCCGAGTATTCCGGGTATTTCGTTCAAGATTGATCCTGACTCACCTTGATCAAGGCATTCAATTTTGCCTGTGCGGATCCCGAGTCGATCGAGTCCTGTGCTATCTCCGCTGCTTCCTGGAATGCACTAGCTTTACCAGATGCCATGAGCGCGGTTGCGGAATTCAGTACGACAACGTTGCGCCTAGATGTTTCGGGGGCGATCGGCGGATTGTGACCACTTCCTGCTCCGTCGAAAATATCACGGATAATTTGAGCTGAGTGATCTACTGATTCTGCAACTAGATGATCTCTTTTTCCTTCTTGAAGGCCGAAATCTGCAGGGCGAGTACGTCGACGCTTTACGCCGTCTGTATTGACCTGGTAGATCAGTGTGTGACCCTCAACATCTACCTCATCTGCTCCAGATTCAGCATTTACTACGAACGCATATTGTGTTCCAAGAATTTCGAGGGCCTTTGCAATTCGTTCAGCGAATGCGTTATCAGATACACCAATAACCTGTCGACTCGCTCCCGCGGGGTTGGTCAGAGGGCCAAGGAAGTTGAAGATCGTGCGTATTCCAAGTTGTGGTCGCAGTGGTCCTGCAAATTTCATAGCCGGGTGAAATGCCTGGGCGAACATGAATCCAATTCCGGCTTTGGCAAAGCAGTTTTTCACTCCCTCAGGACCGAGGGTTATGTCCACTCCGAGCGCTTCGAGTACGTCTGCGCTACCAGTAGAACCTGACATCGCCCTGTTTCCATGCTTTGCGACAGGAACTCCAGCGCCCGCGACGACGAAAGCTGACGCTGTTGAAATGTTGAACCAATTCAGTCCACTGCCGCCGGTACCGCATGTGTCAACCATATCGATATCGGTATCGATATGGAGTGAGACTTCGCGCATGACACCCGCCATTCCTGCAATCTCCTGTGAAGTCTCCCCTTTCATGCGCATGGCAGTTAGGAATGCTCCGAATTGAGCTGGCGTAGCCTGACCTGTCATGATCTCCCGCATGGCATCGGCAGCTTG
>DODG01000041.1:0-1614 GCA_003509065.1 Acidobacteriota bacterium | reverse complement strand
GCAGTTTTATTTACTGGGAGACGGCTTGTTGAGAAAATTCTGCAGCAATTCCTTTCCTGCCTCCGTCATGATGGACTCGGGGTGGAACTGAACTCCCTCTACATCGAGGTCCCTGTGGCGGATTCCCATGATGATGCCGTTTTTTGTTTTGGCTGTTACATCGAAATCATCAGGAATCGTATCTGGTTCAACAGCGAGAGAGTGGTATCTGACTGCTTCAAAGGGTTGAGGTAGACCGGCGAAAACCCCCTGTCCCGCGTGGTGGATTGAGGAGGTTTTTCCATGTCGTATTTCACCGGCACCCTTGACTATTCCACCAAAGGCTTGTGCGATGCACTGATGGCCGAGACAAACGCCCAGTACTGGTACTTTTCCAGCGAAGTGCTTGATCACGTCCACAGAGATGCCGGCATTGTCGGGTGTTGATGGTCCAGGTGAGATTACTACTCGATCAGGATTTAGGTCGGAGAGTTCTTCGATGCTTGCTTTGTCGTTTCTGACGACCTCCACATCAGCACCAAGCTCTGACAGATATTGGAACAGGTTGTAGGTGAAACTATCGTAGTTATCGATTAGCAAAAGCATTGTTATGGCTCAGTTGTGACTGTTGCGGTAGTGAGCGTCTCTAGCGTTGGATTGAACTTTCCAAGGTTGTTGATGGTCAGACTATGCATTTGAGGATTCCTCCGCGTGGTCGATAGCCCGCATAAGTGCGCCCATCTTGTGGAGGGTCTCTTCGTACTCGGTTTGGGTGTCACTGTCGGCGACGATTCCACCACCCGCCTGGAGATAGGCTATTCCGTCTTTGAGAACCATCGTTCTTAAAGAGATAGCTGTGTCCATGTTACCTGTGAAGCTGAAGTATCCGACTGCGCCACTGTAAGGGCCGCGTTTGTCTGGCTCTAGTTCGGCAATAAGTTGCATCGCTCGTACTTTTGGGGCACCAGAAACTGTACCTGCTGGGAAAGCGGCTTTCATGGCGTCGAAGGCGTCGTACTTGCTAGATAGGTCACCCGTAACGTGTGAAACTATGTGCATCACGTGGGAGTATTTCTCGATTTCGAAGCTCTGTGTCACATCCACGCTTCCCGGGTCTGAGACACGGCCGACGTCGTTGCGTCCCAGGTCGAGCAGCATCACGTGCTCTGCCACTTCTTTTTCATCATTGATAAGTTCATTTTCGAGTTCGTCGTCGTGTTCTGGTGTTGTGCCTCTTGGACGTGTTCCAGCGATGGGGTGAACTGCCATCTTGCCGTCTATGACCTGGGTCAGAAGCTCTGGTGACGCGCCGACTATGTGGAAGTCGTCTAACTCAACAAAAAACATGTATGGAGAGGGGTTTATTGCCCTCAATGAACGGTACAGGTCAAACGGTTTAACTGGTGTTCTGCGTGACAGCCGTTGCGAGAATACTACTTGGATTACTTCACCTTCTTGTATAGCTTGCTTGCACTTTGCAACGGCTTCGCCATAGTACTCGCGGGTCATGTTAGGGATGTATGGTTGAGCAGTCACCTCGCCATGCTCAAGGGGTGGTTGACCAGGATGCCCAACGGCGTTGTAGTCGAGATTTGGGTCGCGTGAGGTGAACCCTGAAGGTGGGAGGAAATTCCG
>DODG01000294.1 GCA_003509065.1 Acidobacteriota bacterium | reverse complement strand
TCCGTTTATTACCGTGCGGGTATCGTGGGTCTCCCAGTCATCGAGGTTGACGCCGTTTGAGTGGACCTCGTGGCCGAGCGAATGCCCGAGCCTGTGAATAAAATATTCTCCATATCCTGTCTTTTCAATTACCTTACGGGCCGCACGATCGATTTCCCAACCCTGTGGATTGTTGCCTTCGAGAACCCGATTTTCCAGAAGTTCGAATGCGGCGTCTCTTGCGTTGGTAACTGCGCGGAAGACTTCTTGATGTTTACTACTCGGCGGCTCGCCTAATTTTGCCGTCCAAGTGATGTCAGCTGAAATGTTGCGTTGGTCAGGTGAATCAGATTTCTTGCGGGCCCACAGGTCGATCAATAACCATCCTTGTCGCCTGATAACTGCTGAGTCGTTTGGTTTCGGTTCGTAGTGTGGATCGGCAGAATGCGCGTTGAACGCCACTACTGGGCCGTCATCGAATTCAAGTCCCGCTTGATCGAACTTACCTCGAATATGCTCTGCAAGATCGTGTTCTGTTAAAGCCCAACGGATGTTTTCACCGATATATGCGAAAGCCTGTATCACAATTTTGTCTAAAGCTTCCACTGCGAAGAAATGTGACTGGAGTTGGTCCGGCGTCCATCTTTCGGTCGAATGCTGAAGCAGATCGCCTGAAGAGACCACGTTCGCTCCAAGGGACCGCACTAACTCGATAGTGCCAGCATCCACTCGGCCAACCCGAGGCAATTCGTAAAGCGGTGAATATTCCATTGCCACGGTGTTGGCACCGTTTAACATGTGTTTAAGCGCTTCGACCATCTGGTTTCGACTTCCGTAGGCTATCAACGGTATCGGACCTTGAGGGAACCGACCAATATCAACTTCATGCGCAAGTATGGACGGTTCACTATTTGCAGGAATCCAGAGCCACACGGGGCGGGTTAAATTCTCGATGTGTAGACCGAGAGCAGCCTCGAAAACAGGATTTGTATATCTATAGTCTCTTGTTAGCCACCCATCGATCTCGGCTGAATTCAAAAAAGTGCGCGCTTCTTCTAGGTTATTACCGGAAGGACTGGTTTCGTTATTTGTCATGCTAAGAGTGGAACTTTTCTTGCGGATCGACCTCGAGGTTTTTCCCTAAAACGTATTTGCAAGGTAGTCAGATTTTCCTGATTCAACAAAATCTTTAGCAGTGATTCATTTGGTTTACGAGTGATCGTATAAATTATTATCGTTGCTCAGCCAGGTCTGCGTATGATGCTACCGCTTCTTTATATGCTTCAGGAGTATTGATGTCTAAACGGATGATTGCTGATTCGAATATGACGTCCTTACGGGTAATATTTGGCTTTTTAAATATTTCTCTGATGCCCTCACCCTGTTCCGTGACGGATGCCAGTTCAATTCTTAAAGATGAATCAAATATGAGGGGATGTCCCCCGTGGTCGTTGAACCGCGGGGACGTTATGTCCGCACCGTAATCGGTATGTTCATTGAGGATCCTCTCAATGACCCAGGCCGGACGAGGTTGGTCTACTGCAAGCAAAACGATGGATCTGACATCGTCAGGTAGTTCCCAGATTCCTGTTTTTACTGATGTCGCTTTACCTTCAGCATATTTAGGATTGTATGCCCTGATGATTTCTGGCCTATCGATCAGTACAGGCATCATTTCTGCATCGTATTTACCCGTTACAACCACCACTTTTTCGCAGCCAGCTTGCAGCAGGGAATTCATCTGGTATTCGACCAGCGTTGTACCACGCCAGGGCAAAAGTGGTTTTGGACGACCCATTCGGCTGGATTTTCCAGCAGCCAGGAGAACCCCAATAGTTTTGTCACTCACGTTAATCTGCGCCGGCTACTTCTGCGCCAGCCGGCCTCTTTGAGGCTTTTGCAGCGGCTTTATCAATCAGGTTTTGGTCCAGTGATAGTTGGCCACCGTCCCCACCCAAACGGAACCCAATGATTTCGGCCATTATCGACAGTGCGATTTCTTCAGGGGTTCTTGCAGAAATGTCGAGACCAATCGGTGATCTAACACCTTGGACTTGTTCCATCGTAAAACCCTGTGCGAATAGCTCTTCATAGATAAGAATCGTTTTACGTTTTGATCCGAGCAATCCGACATAACTGGCTTGTGTTCGTATTGCTGAGGCAGTGGCCGACGTATCGTAACGGTGCCCACGGGTAGCGATTACTATGAATGAATTCGTGCCGATTGGTAGTTTTTCAAATGCTGATCCGTAGTCAGATACGATTGTTTTATCAGCCTCGGGGAAACGATCTTGATTAGAAAATTCGTTCCGGTCGTCGATCACGAAAATTCTAAATCCGAGAGTTGCGGCGATATTTGAAATTGCCTTTGAAACGTGCCCTCCGCCAGCCAGAACCAGCGTCGGTGGTGTCGTATAGGCTTCTATGAAGTACTCAATTCCCGACTTGGTTGAAATATAGTCGTTCTTGCCCATTGCGAGCAATTTTCTGGCTTCTGAAACTGCACTGGCATCTAATTTTTCATCTCCGAGAGAGCCTTTAGTTGAACTGTTTTCTCGTATCAATAATTTCGAGCCTACAATGAGATCTGATCCATCTGGTACTTTCATCAGGCTCGCGACTGCTACAGGAGCACCGCCTTCATAGGCGGCGATAACCTCTTCATTGGTATCTTGGGCCTTCACAGACTGACGGACCGGATCAAGCAGAAAGTACATTGTCCCACCGCAAACGAGACCATCTTGCGCAGCCAGATCTTCATTCAGTTCGTAATCTCGCATTTCCGCTGGTCCGCCACTTTTGAGGAGTTGGGAAGAAGCGAACCATATGTCACCTTCGACACAGCCTCCGCCGAGTGTGCCAACCCCTGACCCATCGGCGCGTACGAGTAATTTGGCTCCGGGCTTTTGTGGTGTGGACCCAGATGTTTTGACAACTGTGGCAACAACCATGTCGTGGCCAGATTTTATTTCTTGATGCGCAGCTCGAAATACCTGTTCCATGTTTTCTCTGAATATTTATTGTCTATCTTGCTATAGGTGATAGACACAGATGAAT
>DODG01000276.1 GCA_003509065.1 Acidobacteriota bacterium | reverse complement strand
TCGTTCATGCGTAATTCTCAAGAACGCTATGACTCGCTGCGGCAGTTTCTTGAATTAGAAATTGCCGATCGATTACTGGAGATCGAAGCAGAGGACCGTGGCTTGTCGGTGGACACTCTATTGCAACAAGAATTTTCTAACCTTATGCAACCAATCACCGATCAGCAAATCGCCTCAACGTACACGCAACTGCAAAGTCAGATGCAGGGTCGTTCGCTGGACGAAATGCGTGAGCCAATTCGAAACTTTCTACTGCAACGAAGACAAACAGAGGCACGGGGAACACTCGTCAAAGACATAACCGAGCGGTTGAATTTATCTATCAGCACGATGCTTGATGCCCCGAGACAGCAAGTCTCTGTTGCCGACAGCGATCCCGTTAAGGGTTCGACAGGAGCACCTGTCGAAATTGTCGAATTTTCAGACTTCCAATGCCCATTCTGTGGTCGAGTCGGTCCAGTTCTTGAACAAGTTGTGGCGACGTTTGGCGACCAAGTGCGGATCGTGTTCAAGGATTATCCACTACCTACACATCAGCAAGCTTTCAAGGCGGCCGAGGCCGCTCAATGCGCTAGGATGCAAGGTAAATTTTGGGAATATCATGACACGCTGTTTGCCAATCAGAGTGCGCTTGCCGTCGATGACCTTAAGCAATACGCCGTCCAGCAAGATCTAGACGCAGAGACCTTCAACGCGTGCCTAGACAGTGGAGAGATGGCACCATTGGTTCAACAGGACATGACTGAGGGTAACAGTTACGGTGTCTCGTCAACGCCAGCAATTTTTGTTAATGGCCGTCTAATTTCAGGTGCGCAACCATTTGAAGTTTTCGATCAAATGATTCGGGAAGAGTTAGCGACGCAGTAGTCACTCATCAAACGGCAGGTTGTGGATTCTACAGCTATCAGCCTCTAGTCAGCTAAAAACTTTCGAAGTTCGTCAAGGCGTTCACAAGTACGTTCGCGACCGATTAGTTCAATCATTTCGAATAACCCTGGACCAACCATGCGACCCGATACGGCAATACGGGTCGCATGCATCAGGATTCCAGCTTTGATGTTCTGCGCCTCAGCAACGGCACGAAGGGTTCTTTCTAGGGAATCCGAATCGAATTGATCAAGCTGAGTGTAAGCATTCTTTAAAGCAGCCACGTACTCTCTAAGCCCAGGAACCAACAGTCGTTTTGTCACTGCCTCGGGATCGTAGGTCACAGTATCTACAAAAAACGGCTGCCCGTACTCGACAAAGTCTTCCAAATAACGCGCGCGCGCCTTTAATAAATCAACTACACAACCCAACCAAGCACGCTTCTTACCGGCTGTGGCGTAGGAGTCATGCCAAACACCGGCCTTTCTAAGGAAAGATTCAATGTGGTTAATGATTGCCTCCGCAGACATCAAGCGAATGTGTTGGCCATTCAGCCATGCTAGCTTGTCATGATCAAAGATTGCCTTCCCACTATTGATTCCTTCGAGACTAAAAGTCTGCACTAGTGCGTCTCGTGTAAATACTTCCTGGTCGTCACCAGACGACCAACCGAGTAGCGATAAAAAATTCACCATTGCATCTGGCAAATACCCACGGAACTGATAGTCGCTGACCGACGTGGCACCATGGCGTTTGCTGAGACGTTTCTTATCTGATCCAAAAATCAGCGGCACATGAGCAAATCGAGGTAAATCGGCATCAAGAGCTTTGTAGAGCAAGACCTGCTTGGGAGTGTTGGAGGTATGATCGTCGCCACGAACAACATCAGTAATTGCCATATCGATGTCGTCAACTACCACCGACAAATGGTACGTCGGAGAACCATCAGAGCGCGTCAGAACAAAGTCTTCAAGTGTCTGATTATCAATGTCGATCGTCCCACGAACGACATCTTTAAAACTGGTTCGGCCACGCGGTACTTTAAAACGTACCGCCCGAGGCGTTTTCTTGGTCTCGTGCGCGGCGATCGCTTCAGGTGTTAGGTCAAGGCAGGTTCGATCATATCGCCAAGCACCACCCGCAGCCTGAGCGGCCTCACGCTTTCGCTTTAATTCATCCGGTAAGCAATAACAATAATAGGCTAGGCCAGTCGAAACTAATTTCTCGACAGCAAGACGGTACTTAGTTAGCCGTTGAGATTGGAAATACGGACCATGCGGACCATCTACGTTAGGGCCTTCGTCCCAATCAAGACCTAACCATTGTAATCCTTCGAGAATGCCCTTCACCATGTCGGATGACGAACGATCGTTATCGGTATCCTCAATTCGAAGAATAAATACACCGCCATAACGTCGCGCGTACAACCAATTAAATAGTGCGGTTCGAGCCCCGCCTACATGCAAAAAACCGGTTGGTGAAGGTGCGAACCGCACGCGAGGTGATTGATTGGCCATCAGATATCTGTCTCTAGGCTGACATACCACAGAAAAGATTGAAGCCAGCTAGAACGAACTTGTCACTTAGATCGATCAAGGGAAAATGTTTCCTCTGATTGATATTCTTATAGTTATTTAACACGTGCTTTAACCAAGAAATGGCGGTGAGGCAGGGATTCGAACCCTGGGTAGAGGTTTTAGCCCCTACAACGGTTTAGCAAACCGCCGCCTTCAGCCTCTCGGCCACCTCACCCGAATACATCAACTAGTTGCCCAGATAACATCAGGCCGAACAGCTAGAATACAGCATCTCGGTCGCGAGTTAACGTTTCTCGTATCTTTAATGAGTCGACAAGTTGAGGGTAATGGCTGAAGCCATTTCAGTGCATCCAACCGTCGAAGTTTCAGTCGTCGATGCTAAGTCAGTTGTCCGACTACCAGCCGATAACGCCATGCCGATTGCCTGTTCTACAGCTGCTGCTTCAATTTCCAACTTTAATCCATAACGAAGGAGCATCGCCACCGAACCTATAGCACCAATTGGATTGGCTTTATTGAGACCAGCGAGATCGGGGGCCGACCCGTGAACCGGTTCAAATAAACCTACGGTTCCACCCAAGCTAGCTGAAGGTAGCAAGCCTAGTGATCCGACAATAGCACCCGATTCATCAGATAGAATGTCTCCGAAGAGATTCTCGGTCAGGAGAACATCGTAGCGACTTGGTTCCGATGCTATCAGTAAAGCACAGGCATCCACGTATTCAGAGTTGAGCTCGACATCTGAGTATCGTGCCCCAACTTCTGTGACTACTTTCCGCCACAAGCGTGATGTTTCGAGAACGTTCGCCTTATCAACCGAAGTCACTCGCTGTTGACGAACTCGAGCGCTCTCGAACGCAACTACTGCAATCCGCTCGATTTCTTCGACTGAATAACGCATCGTGTTGAATGCTGAACGACCATCGGGAGCAAATCCTCGAGGCTGGCCATAATACAATCCGCCGGTCAATTCCCGTACAACGAGTAGGTCTACACCTCTTATGATTTCAGACTTCAACGCGCTACAACCCTCAAGACCTGGCCACACACGAGCTGGTCTCAGGTTTGCAAATGTCCCCAACGCCTGACGAAGTTCTAGGATTGCTGTTTCGGGTCGCCGATTAGGTGGTTCCTCGTCGAATTTCGGATTGCCAACGGCGCCAAGAAAAATCGCATTTGCACCAAGACATCCATCAAGGGTTGCCTTCGGCAACGGTGTCTCACCTGCATCAAGTGCAGCGCCGCCAATCTTATATATCGGAAGGTCAAACGTATGACCGAAACGACTAGCGACAGCTTGCACCACACCCATCGCCGCCTTGGTTACTTCCGGTCCAATTCCGTCACCTGGTAAAATCGCTATGGTCGCTTTCATCTGTTTATCATCACATCATTCTTGGAGGCCATATTCAACTGGAATGACAGTATTAAGGAACGGCGAGTTCCGTCGAGCGTCAGGTGCCATGAGATTTTAGCACCGGATTGGGAGAGAAAAAGCAGTGGCCTAGGCGTCCACTTCTACCTGCTCCGCCTTAACTTGATTGATGACTTTCTGCAGATCGTCATCACCTACGGTCTTCTGTTCGTCAGCCAACCGAATCATCGCCTGATAAATTCGGTCCAACTCATGTCGACTCAGCTGCTGGCCAAGTTCCTCACAGCGACTCTGTACGGCATGGCGACCTGAATGTTTACCGAGGACAAGAGTCGTCTTCGGAACACCCACGTCTTCCGGTCGCATAATCTCATAGGTCCGACGATCCTTAAGCATGCCGTCCTGATGGATGCCAGCTTCGTGTGCGAAGGCGTTGCGACCCACAATGGCTTTATTCGCCTGTACTGGCTCATTGGTAAGCGTGGTAAGCAATTGACTTGCCGCATAGAGCGCCTCAGTCTGAATACCAGTTGCATACGGCAACAAGTCGTTGCGAACCCGGGTTGCCATCACAATTTCTTCTAGTGAAGCGTTACCCGCTCGCTCACCAATTCCGTTTATCGTACACTCGACCTGACGCACACCTGCCCGTAAAGCAGCCAGTGTGTTCGCTACCGCTAGACCAAGATCATCGTGACAATGGGTGCTGAAAACAATGCCATCAGTGTTTGGTACTCGCTCGCGGATGTGAATGAAAAACTCACTGATTTCGTCTGGAGTAGAATAGCCCACCGTATCCGGTAGATTGATCGTTGTAGCCCCTACGTCGATCACGCTCTCAATGACCCGGCAGAGAAAATCAAGTTCAGTACGCGTCGCATCTTCAGCAGAAAACTGAACGTCATCCGTGTACTGACGTGCGAGCTTGACACCATCGACAGCTGCTTCGAGACATTGGTCCTGCGACATGTGTAATTTGTGTTTGAGGTGTAATTCGGAGGTGGCCAGAAACGTGTGAATGCGGCCTCGGTCCGCACCAGTAATAGCAGCACCGGCACATTCAATGTCAGCCGGGCGGCAACGCGCGAGTCCGGTAATCACGGGACGTCTAACCTCCGCAGCAATTCGACGCACCGACTCTGCATCATCTTCGGAAGCAATCGGAAAACCTGCCTCTATAACATCCACGCCGAGCGCATCAAGCTGCCGAGCCATCTGCAGCTTTTCATTGATCCGTAGTGAAAAACCTGGAGCCTGTTCACCATCACGCAGCGTAGTGTCGAAAATAGTTAGTCGGTCAGCAGTCATGAATCCTCCTCCGTATCATCACTTATCACTTTGTACGTTTCTGACCGAACGACAGTCAAGGTTATAATCATTACATTATAATAATTATTTCTTATAATTACTTCTGGGGAGCGAATTGATGGATATTGCTGAACTCGAAGTATTTCTTACCGTCGCATCAGAAAGGAGTTTCTCAAGAGCAGCCGCGAGACTCCATCGTACTCAGCCAGCGGTCAGTCAGGCTGTTCGGCGCTTGGAGGATGAACTGAATGAGCGACTCTTCGACCGGTCTTCAAAAGGGGGCATTCTAACGGAGGCTGGACAGATTCTTCTCGACTACGCCCGCCGGCTCATCCGTCTTAAAGACGAGGCGGAAACAGTAATGCACGATCTGCAAAAATTGAGACGTGGCCGTGTGGTAATCGGTGCAAACGAGGCGGCAGTTCATGTGTTACTACCGATCGTGTCACTTTTTCGTGAAAGTCACCCCGATGCCCACATCGAGGTCCAGCGTATCCCAGCCCGTCAGATTGCTTCTGAAGTCCTGAATCGTAGTCTAGATTTTGGTGTATTGACGTTTCAACCTGTTGAGCGTGGTCTGGCATCCGTGGCTATCGGAATTGATGACCTCGTCCTACTTACCCATCCGAATCATCCACTCGCGCACCGTGAAGAAGTCTCGATGGAGGAATTCGGACGACAAATAGTCATCGCCCATAACGATCCATCGCCTGCACGAGAACGTGTATTGCGTCTCTCGGAACAGCGTCACGCGCCCATCAATATCCAAATATCGTTTCCGAGCCTCGACGGTATTAAGCGAGCTGTCGAAATGAATCTAGGAGTCGCGTTGCTGCCGAGACGTTGTGCACTGGCTGAAATTGGACGCAAACAACTCGTTGCGGTCCGCGTGCCTAAGCTGCGGTTACCAAGGCAGGTGCGATTAGTTTATCGGCGAGGCGGGGAACTATCACGGGCGGCTTCAGCCTTTCTCGACGCGACACGCACGCACATTAAGTCAGCAGGCGTCCATCGTGACAAGAGTTAGTCTTGGTTAAAACCCTGCAGATAGGGAAGGCGGCTAGCCACTGCCCGGATCTCGTCAAATTGATCCAACAGTAATCCGGTCGCATCCCAAGTTCCGTTAATCATCGATTCACGAACCGCAGAAGCCATCTGGATTTCCAAGCACTGGTTACCAGTACTTACCGTCATCTCGATGAGATCAATAGTCATCACCGTGGTCGGCACGGACTCAGTCATTTGCATCAATTGGTTGATCGCTTGAGCTGGCGCAGTCACACATGGCATACCAAGCGCAGTTGAATTACCCATGAAGATTTCTGAAAATGATTCGGCAAGGCAAACTTGAATTCCCCATCTTTGGAGCGCCTGTGGGGCATGCTCACGTGAGGAGCCACACGCAAAGTTGTCATTAGCCAATAGCACGCCGGCACCCTGATAGGCAGGATTTGAAAATGGGTGTACTCCATCGGCGAGTGCCGCCCGATCATCCTCAAAAACATGATCTTCGAGTCCTTCGAATTTAACAGATCGTAGAAACCTGGCTGGAATGATCCGATCCGTATCTATATCGTTGCCACGGAGTGGTAGGGCCCGGCCCTGGATGCGTCGTATTTGTCTGGTGCCACTGTCGTCAATCATAGCCACTTCCTTACATCCGTCTGACGTCCGTGACGACACCCGCAACGGCCGCTGCCGCAACCATGGCCGGACTCATAAGTAACGTGCGTCCAGTCGGACTGCCTTGACGACCCTTAAAATTCCTATTGGAGGACGAAGCACACACTTCGCGCTCATTTAGCTTGTCAGGGTTCATCGCAAGACACATTGAGCAGCCAGCTGAGCGCCATTCAAAGCCAGCAGCCCGAAAAATTTCATCAAGGCCCTCTTGCTCAGCGGCCTGACACACAGCCTGAGATCCTGGCACTACAAGAGCTTTCACTGAGGACGCTACCCGTCGACCGGACACAACTTCGGCCGCTTCGCGTAGATCTGAAAGACGAGAGTTCGTACACGACCCAATAAACGCTACGTTAATCGGCGTACCATCAATTGGTGAACCGCCCTCAAATCCCATAAATGTGAGCGCCTCGTCCAGCGAAGCGCGGTCAGCCGGATCGGCGTCCGACAACGATGGGATTCTTTCACTGATCGCAACAGATTGCCCAGGGTTGATACCCCAAGTCACCATCGGATTCAGTTCACTCCCATCGAGAACAACTTCATCGTCATAGCTTGCGTCCGTATCCGATGCAATCGACGTCCACCACTTGATTGCTCTATCGAAAGCTTCTCCCTGTGGGGCAAATGGTCGACCCTTGAGATACTCAAAGGTTGTCTGGTCTGGATTCACGTACCCCGCGCGAGCGCCACCCTCGATTGACATGTTACAAACTGTCATCCGTTCTTCCATATTCATCCGACTAATAACGTCACCGCCGTACTCGTAGGCATAACCCACACCGCCCTTTACGCCAAGACGTCGAATAATTGCGAGAATCACGTCTTTCGCAGATACCTTTGGGCCCAAGCGGCCCGTCACGTTGATCCGCCGTACTTTTAACGGATCAATGGCCAAACACTGCGAAGCTAGAACATCACGGACCTGGGATGTCCCGATCCCGAAAGCCACGGCACCCATGGCTCCATGCGTTGACGTGTGGCTATCGCCACAAGCAATTGTCATACCAGGCTGAGTGAGACCGAGTTCTGGTCCAATGACATGCACAATCCCCTGATGTGGACTTGAGAGGTCGTAGAGCGGTACGCCAAACGCACGACTGTTACGCTCGAGCGCTACCATCATCTCCTCAGCCAACACATCAGCAAATGGCCGCTGCTGATTGTCGGTTGGAATAATGTGGTCGACGGTTGCGAACGTCCGATCTGGAAAAGCGACACTCCAGTTACGTCCACGTAACATGTCGAAGGCCTGCGGACTGGTTACCTCATGCACAAGATGCAGACCAATAAACAACTGCGTCTGTCCGGTCGGTAACTGTCTGACTCGATGCGTATCCCAGACTTTTTGTAAAAGTGTTTTACCCATAGGGTCGGTTAGTCACGGTTAAACTAATTCGTGCGGCTATACATAACGCGGCCACCTACTATTGTGTGCGCCACCTCGGTTGAAGAAATTTCGTCCTCAGGAATGGTCATGACATCTTTCGACAACACAGTTATGTCCGCGAGCTTTCCGACAGTTAGTGATCCTTTGATGTCTTCCTCAAAGGCTGCAAATGCTGCATTAATTGTGTAGGTCTTGAGAGCTTCCAATCGGCTAAGACGCTGTTCGGGGAAGAAGACAGATCCATCCGCTAACCTGCGGGACACCGTTGCATAATAGCTAGCAATAGGACTGACATCCTCGACCGGAGCATCCGTGCCATTGGCAACGACGGCACCTGTCTCTATTAAACTTTTCCAGACATAAGCTCCTTCCGCGGCACGCTGCTCACCGAGGCGCGCCACTACGTAGGGCCCATCGGACGTGCTATGCACACCTTGCATCGCTGCTATTACACCGAGCTCGGCAAAACGTGGAATATCGTCCGGATGCAGATGCTGAGTGTGTTCGTCCCGCCAACGGAGACCTGTTTTATCCGGGTTTGCTTCGAAAGTGCGCTGGTAGAGATCGAGCGTCTCGCGATTCGCCCGATCTCCAATGGCATGCACACAGAGTTGGAAGTCGTTCTCAATTGCCCAAGCAGCCGTTTCACTAATTGATTCCGGTGTCGTGGTGTTCAAACCCGTACTCTCCGGTGAATCACTGTACGGTTCCAGTAACCAAGCTCCGCGCGAGCCCAATGCCCCATCAATAGAACGTTTGATTGCGCGCACTGTCAAACGGTTGTCGCCGTAGCCAATCATGCGGTAATCCTTACCACGTGCGGCCAAGGCTTCGTTCGATTCGCGCAGCATCACCCAAAGCCGGATCCCGAGACTGCCATCATCAACCATATTTTTCAAAAGCTCGACAGTCTCGAATGAAGATCCAGCATCCTGGAAACTGGTAATACCCTTGGCTAGAGCTTCTTGCACAGCGAGTTCGGCCTGTCGGCGCGGATCCGGTGGGGTTGCATCAGCTGACGCGCCTCTCAATAGCCGAGAGGCTGTCTCACGAAACACACCTATCGGATTTCCACGAGCATCGCGGAGAATCTCGCCGCCGTCTGGATCTGGTGTGGCGGACGTAATACCTGACATTTCCATCGCTCGCGCGTTTGCAAAAGTTGCGTGACCACTGGCATGAGTCAGCAAGACAGGATTATCGGGGGAAACCTCACTGAGCTGATCGTGCAACGGAAACCCTTCAACGTTACGCTCCGGAAGCGGATTCCATTTTTCCTGGTGCCATCCACGACCTCGGATAAGCTGTCCTGGTTGAGCCTCTTCAACAGCGGCTGCGACCATTGCGACGATCTCTTCCCAATTCTGTACATCCATCAGGCTCAATTGCATTTGTGCATTGCCGACTCCAAGAAAGTGGCCATGGCTTTCAATAAAGCCTGGAATAGCCAGTTGGCCCTCAAGATCGATGACCTCGGTTGTCTCACCGATATACGCGTCGACCTCCTCATTAGTGCCAACTACAACTATTTGATCTCCACGAATCCCCAACGCTTGCACTTCTGGGTGTAATTCGTCGACCGTGATAATTTTTCCGTTATGTAATACGACGTCAACTGGTTCGACACTCGACCCGCAGCCAACAATGAGCACGCCCAGTGTGATGAACAAAAAGCTAAAGAAACCGTCTCGTGTTTTTGCCGCTACCATTGTGA
>DODG01000096.1:5517-7931 GCA_003509065.1 Acidobacteriota bacterium | reverse complement strand
TATGTGCGGATCACCTCCGCCCACTTTCTTAGAAATTCTTCTTTGTGATCAAAATGAATGCTCATCCAAAACTGGCGGGCCCCAGCATCGATCGCTTTATTGAGCTTTTCCACGCAGTCCTCGACGGTTCCAGCCACCGCGAAACGATTCGCCAAATAGTCAAACAATCCCAACTCTTTTATTAACTCTCTATTTTGACTATCTGGTTTATCGTGCTGATCAGTTCGATAACGGTGGCCTAGTTCCACTACAGCATCATACAAGTCTGGGGGAATATGTTTGCCTGTGGTCGTAAAACGGCTCAGGTGACTGCCGGCCGACGCGAGCGTCATCGCAATTTCTTCAAACGCGTCTGTTTGATTTTCACGCAGGTTAGTCAATGGCAACCACCACATATCAATTTCACTTAGGCTGCGCCCGCCGCGCTCAGCGCCGCTACGCACGTGATCTATTGAGTCACGTATTATTTCCGGCGTAAGGCCAGTGTTGATTATCACCCCATCTGCAATTTCCCCTGCCAACTCCAGCATTTTCGGTCCGGATGCAGCAAGATAAATCGGAACGCTGCCAGACCACCAGGTTAGCCTACAGTGCCTCCCCTGCCACTCTGCTTCACCCGTTTTGAGCAATTGGCGTACAGTCCGAACATACTCCGCCAGCAGGGCCCGGGTGGAAGGCTTTAATCCAAGATTTAATACCGCACTGTCTCCAGTCCCAATACCCAGCATGGTTCGACCAGGCGCCATCTCTTCCAGCGTTGCAGCTGCGCTTGCAGCAATAGCCGGGTGACGAGTTAGCGGATTAATCACTCGAGGCCCAAGTCTTACCCTATGCGTTTCCACCGCACACCAACTCAAACACATATACACATCCCTATAAAGTGATTGAGAATCCGCTATTCCTACAATATCGAAACCAACTTCCTCCGCGACCTGCACCCAACGCAATGTTTCTGCCGGTGCATTCGGAAGAAAGTTGACTCCAAATCGTATGGGCGATGTCTTCGCTGCGCTCATATTAATAACCTTATCTTTTCCTTATTCCTGAACTATTTGCATCACCATTCACAATGCTTGTTAAAACCGTTATTGTTGTTTTACTAACATTCTTCGCTCTAAACGACTCAGCACTCTCACAAGTGGCCACAACATGGCTAAGTAAATCAACGCCACAGCAATTAGTGGTGTTGGGTTATAAGTGATGCCTTGCGCGATACGACCCATCCGCAATAGTTCCGGTAACGCAACAACACTTGCCAGCGCGGTGAATTTAATTACTTCTAGCGTGTTGCTAGTTAAATCGGGAGCGACGTTACGCATTGCCTGAGGCAAAATAACGTAGAACATTGTCTGTAACCTACCGATACCGGTAGACCGTGCTGCCTCCCATTGGCCCCGACCGATACTTTCAATGCCTGCGCGCAGGATTTCACCATAATAACTTGACGTGTTTAAAAAGAATGCGATTAAGACAGCTACAAATGCGGGCACCTCAAGACCAACGTATGGTGTTCCATAAAATACAAAAATCAACAACACTAATGGCGGGAAAGCCCGGAAGAAATCAACATACGCAATCAATAATGCATTCAACCAACGATTGTGAAAGCTATACCCAATCGCCACTAAAAGTCCGCCCAAAAATCCGATTGGCACGACCACCACGCACAACTGTAGCGTCATCCAAACACCTTTTAATAACATTGGGTAGACTTTGATCAGGACTTCGATGTTAAAAAAATTCTGAACTAACTGTTCCATAAGCTGACCCTAACGCTTCCAGGCAAATCTACTTTCAATCACCCGACTCATCGCCACCAACGGGATGAAAATCAGCAGATATGCGATTGCAGCCATTGTCAACGGGGTTGTATTTGCCGAAAAGCCTTGCGCTGCACCGGCTTGACTCAGAATTTCCGGTACCGCAACTACAGATGCGATAGCTGTGCTTTTAGTAATAACGATAGTTCTGTTTGTCAGTGGCGGGATAGTCATGCGTATGGCTTGCGGCAAGACCACGTTGCACAGGGTCTGGAAGAAACTCAATCCAGTCGACCTGGCTGCCTCCCACTGCCCCTTGTCCACCGAAAGAATCCCAGCCCAGAATATCTCCTCCACAAAAGACGCTAAAACAAGGGTTAATGAAAGCCACGCGACTACAAAGCCTGACATTTGTATACCAACAAAAGGCAACGCGAAGTAAAAAACGATCATTATGACTATCGGTGGTAATGCTCGAAAAATATCTACTACAAAAATTATCAGCCAGTTGATAAAACGCAGCTGGAACGATCGCACGACCGCGAGTAGCAGACCCAGCACTAGGCCACAGACAATAATGAACAACGCAAGATGCAACGTAACCCATAGCCCGTCGATTATCGATGGCGCGTATTTTTCGATAACCTCAAGGTC
>DODG01000096.1:0-5096 GCA_003509065.1 Acidobacteriota bacterium | reverse complement strand
TGCGGCGCTTCAAAGATGTCAGACGGAGTCCCTTCCTCAACAATATGTCCCTCATCCATAAATATCACTCTATCCGCTGCCTCCCTGGCAAATCGCATTTCGTGACTGACTACAACCATTGTCATACCGGTGTTTCTCATCTGCCTCATGACCTCGAGGACGCTACCCACCAACTCAGGATCAAGGGCACTAGTAGGTTCATCAAACAACATGATTTTAGGCTCCAGAGACAGAGCGCGAGCAATCGCAACCCGCTGCTGTTGTCCACCTGAAAGCTCCCCCGGGTAAGCACCTGCTTTGTCAGTTAGCCCCACACCATCGAGCGCCTCCATGCCCCTACTGTTCGCGTCGCGGGTTGATAACTTCAATACTCGCCGCAGCGCAAGAGTGACATTGCCTAACGCTGTCATGTGCGGATAGAGATTGAATGACTGAAACACCATACCGATATGTCGACGTACTGCATTAATATTGATTCCGCGATTCAGAATATCAATCCCATCCACGTATACCGCACCAGCAGTGGGTTCCTCCAAACGATTACAACAGCGCAGCAAAGTGCTCTTACCAGACCCGGATGGCCCAATCACAAACACAAGTTCTTGACGCGTGACCGCGAGGTCTACGCCATTGAGTGCTTTAACCTGACCAAATGTCTTAACAATGCCCTTTGCATCGAGCACGACCGGTCGATCATTTGGGTTCACGATAGAAATCAGCATATCGCACTGGGCCGGGACAATACCCAGCCCAGTGCGACATAAGTTTTTGCTTTCTCTATAACAGGCTCTTATCCACAGTCGGGGCGATGGAAGGTTGCTACATGACCTTCAATACCGGGGGCACCATACCCCGCCTCAACGGTTACCATCGTAGAACCTGCCCCAGCGGGTGAGGCAAACCACTTCTCATGTAGTTTTGAGAAAAAACCGTCTAACTTCATGCACTCAACTACACGTTCGATCCTGTTACGAAGTGCAGCGTCTTCAAGTCGAAAAGGCGCAGAAAAATATCGACCGGTACGCACAACCAACGAGGTCTTTAACAACGGGTTCTGTTGAGCCGCCCAACCCGATGCGCTCCCACTGGCTAGATACGCATCAGCCCGACCTGATTGCACCGCAAGAATGGCATCAGCATTCTTTCCGTAACGTTCAATGGTGAGGTTGAGCTTATCTTGATGCTCAGTCAGCCACTTATCATAAATGTTGCCTTTATTAACAGCTACCGTTTTGCCTTTAAGTTGTGCTTCTGAAGCAATATGAGCGGCACTCTCTTTAATCAGGAACACCATTTCGCTATCTAAATAGCCCTCCATAAATAGCATCTTCTTCGCACGCTCGGGCGTAACGGTCGTAGGAGCCATAATGAAATCGTATTTTTTGGCATTCAATCCGGCAAAAATCCCTGACCACTCTACATCAACAATTTCGAACTCGACCCCGAGACGCTTTCCGATCTCTTCGATCATGTCAACGTTATACCCCTCAACGCCGCCTCCTGGCTTAGCCATCACATGGGGCGCAAACCCGACATCCGCCGCCACAATCATCTTTTCTCCAGCGTGAACAGCAGCCATCAACACAACAGAGGCAACCATAGCAACGCCCGAACTAATGCAGTATTTGTGAATATTCCTCATACCCTCTCTCCTTTTGATTATAGAAATTTGAACTCCGTCTCCTCATTGACTCGTATTGATGAGGTTTAGCCTGAGTTAACGGGCCGTATAAATTGTCCCCATCCCGGATTGGCAACGATGGCGCCATTATTAAAGATTAACCGCCCGCGCACGTAAGTTGATTCGACTCGACCACCAAAGTTCTTTCCATGATAGGGACTCCACTTGACTTCAGAACTCATATTCGCTTCATCGAAAACACACGACTGGGGATTAAGCACTACGAAATCCGCATCCGCGCCTGGCCTCAACGTACCTTTGCGGGGATAAAGTCGAAAGTGCCGTGCGGGTCGTTCACACAACAACGCTGCTACCTGCATCGGTTGCAGACCTCGTTCCGTCACCATCTCTGTGAACAATGCAGGAAACATGGTTTCCAGTCCGGGCATGCCAGAACCGTTCTTCTGGAAATCTGGATTTGATTTTTTAGATATTGGCCACGCGACATGATCTGACGAAACAAAATCGACTTCGTCAGCCACGATTTTTTCCCACAATGCGGCCTTCTCGGTAGCCGAACGAATCGGCGGATTCTGCTTTAGTTTCGCCCCCATTTGAGCAACATCATCATCATCGAACACGAGGTACTGAATACATGTCTCAGCACTTACCCTAACGCCTTCTTCACGGTAACGCTTGACGTGATCAAACCCTCGAGCAAGCGAACTGTGGACAATATGGCAACGCACCCCGGTAATTCGTGCAATTTCGAAAACACTGACATTAGCGATTAATTCAGCGACGGGCGGGCGACTTGCACCATGCAAGCTTGCACTGTTACTGCGCTCGGAGAAAAGCCGATCAGTAAGTCGCTTAACTATATAGGGATCTTCATTATGGAAGGCCACCGCTAATCCAGTTTCTGCCATTACCGGAAACAATTCATAAAGTTCGCCTGTGTCGTAGCCGGGAAAGCGCACAGGATGATATTCATAGGTTGAGACCTTGTAGGCACACGCACCCGCATCAGCCAACTCCAACAAACCATTGGTGCCATCTCCCTTCCTTGCAGTGGCGTACAACGCCACATCGACCGAGGCGTGTTGATTAATGACATCAATCTTGGCCTGCATCCGTTCAATCGAGTTAACCGGATGGGGGTCGTCAAACGGCATGTCAACTATTGTCGTCACACCACCTGCAGCCGCCGCAATAGTCGCGTCAGCTAACCCGCTAATCCCCTGAGCGCTGCCCGCATGCACTTGCCCATCGATTACGCCAGGAAAAATATACTTACCTGTCGCATCAATTGTTTGTCCTGCCTCTGGGGGCGTTCCGACACCGACTGCACAAATCCTACCGGC
This sequence comes from Acidobacteriota bacterium, assembly GCA_003509065.1. Next base: position 2,111 of record DODG01000096.1, on the reverse strand, counting down.
GTCTATAGCGAGGTATCCATTGTGTAGAACATCATCTGGCAAAACCAGATCACCAATGACAACAGTCTCAAACATTTTTCTTATCCATATAAATTCTAAGTGGAATCATAGCCTAGTAAGGAGACGATTCCTTCCGCTAACACGACGGATCCGTCAGCAAAATCAGACATTTCCATGGCCTCATCAGGGTTGTGGCTACCTTTGTCGTTCCGGACCAATACCATCGCAGAGGGTATGCCAGCACGGGCAAAAATCGACGCATCGTGGCCAACCGTTGCGAACTCACGGATTTGAATACCAGCAGACTCGGCCTTGTCGGCCAAAACCCCGCGCAACTGATTGTCCAGGGGTGTCGGATCTGAACCCACACACTCACCTAGTTCAAATTCGACACGTCGCTTTTGCGCGATGTCGCCGGCCGTAATAACCGTTCTTTCCCGACATGCATCTAAAAATGTTTTCGTCGTGCCGCCAAAGTTGAGGGTAAAGTCACAGCGGCCTGGGACCTTCGTCATACCGTGATAAGTCGGATCAGTAAACAATTTACCGACTGTAAATACAGTGTCCGGAACACCCATGGCTTCTTGCTCTATCCAAAATGAGTCCAGCGTGTGTACGAGTTCAACCGCGGCGAGGGCTGCGTCATTACGATAAGCTCTGGGTAATGCTCCTGAATGACCATAAACGCCGAGACAGTGTGCGTATGGGAATCGCACGTTGCCACGAATCGTGGTTGGAATACCGACTGAAACGCCCTCGCCGACCAGCACCGGCCCTTGCTCAATATGCAACTCGAAAAATGCTCGGGTGTTGTTACTATTGATCGTCGGTCCCTTCGCTCTGCGAAGTTCATCGACATCCACTCCAACATCAGACATGTGCTCGGCCAGACTGCGACCTGTATCGCCCCGTCTCAACTCGTCTAATTGCTCAAGCGGGAGTGTTCCAACAGCAAGCCTGCTGCCTATGTACGCGATGCCGTACCAGACACTTTCTTCACCCCGAAGGCCGATCGTTGTGATGTCACAAGCAGGTTGTAAATCCATTTGGCGAAAAGCTGCTAAAACACTAATCCCCGCAACAACACCGGCTAACCCATCGTAATGTCCGCCTGTAGGCACAGAGTCAAGATGAGAGCCTGTTAATATCCGCGGTTGATCGGAGTCCGTGCCGGACAGACTACACAAAAGATTTCCCGCCAAATCCCATTCAACAATTAAACCTAATTCGCGAGCCGCTTCCGCAATAATCTCGGCAGCCGCTAAATCCTGCGAACTCCACGCCGGTCGCGTTATTCCAACATGATCTGCCGTTCGCTCCCGTATCGCATCGAAGATGCGCGTCGCCAACGGCATCTGTGAGCGTACCGCTGCTGCGAGAGAACTTGATTCATCCATCATTTTAAACACCCAGAAAGGACTTCAAAATCGTTACGTGTTCGAACATTATGCAAACACTTCCAATATTTCATCGTAGTTTCTACTCAATGGAATGAGAACTATTTGATCGAGCCCCGCATCCAGCCAACGCTGTGCACTTGTTCGACACTGTTCAGGCGTACCGTGGGCAATCAGATCATCGACAAGCGCGTCATCAACCAGTTTCATCGCAGACTCAATGCCTCCCGGCTTCGGCGGCCATCCTCCCATTACCACCTTAATCTCGTTCAGCTTATCATTCGGGAACGAAAGCGCTTTTGCAAAATGTGATTGTTGCCCGAGGTACTGCGTAACCAGTCGTTTGGCATCATATCTTGCTACATCCGTATCTTTATTCATCGAAACATTGACCAACTGAAGCTTCTCGACATCATCGAGCGAACGTCCTGCTAGAGCGGCACCGGCTGCCAACCTTTGAATCGACGACCGCGTATGTGTTGGCGGCAAGATTCCATTCATCAGAACACCATCCGCAAGCTCTCCGGTCAATTCCATCATCTTGGGACCGGTTGCTCCAATGAATATCTTTACATCTGGTGCAATCCGCGGGTCATCATGGCCAAGATCAAGTGTAAGATCTCGAACGTTAATCAGATCACTTTCAAACGTGACACCATCTTCCAACGCTAACAATCTCCGCACTACGCCAATATATTCACGCATCTGGCGAAG
>DODG01000031.1 GCA_003509065.1 Acidobacteriota bacterium | reverse complement strand
CCTAGGGTGTCCTAGATTGCCTATGAGGTAACGATGTCGAAACCAATAGAAAAATCTGATGCAGAATGGCGTGCTGATCTTACTGATGAGCAATATGACGTATGTCGCAAGGGAGGCACCGAGCCGCCATTTAGTGGCAAGTACTACAACTGCGATCAAGATGGTACTTACCGATGCGTCTGTTGTGACAACGAACTCTTTCAATCCAGCACCAAATTTGATTCCGGAACTGGCTGGCCAAGTTTTTTCGAACCAGCGGCAAATACAAAAGTCACTACAGTAGTCGATCTGTCATCCGGAATGCGACGAACCGAAGTGCGATGCGGTAGTTGCGACGCACATCTTGGTCATGTTTTTGATGATGGACCTAGGCCGACCGGCCTCCGCTACTGCATTAATTCGGTGGCACTCAAGCTCGACTCAAGCTCGTAGTCACTGAGTATTTTTGAAAGGATGACGTGTCTGCCCCCACACCACCACTATTGATGTGGAAATGACGGTGGCCAAGATTGATCTTGATCATTCGGTCCATGATCTTGAGTCTCTGACGAGCCCATGTTGACGACAACTCTGGCTCGATTGTTGCGGACTGCCCGCTCGATCATTTGCCGCAGCTGGCCTTTAATAAGGCTGCGAGTTGCCGGTATCAGGCATAAGAATCCAAGAATATCTGTAAGGATCCCTGGTGTCATCAGAACAATTCCGGCCACTAAGATAATCACGCCATCAACAATTGCACTGCCAGGCATTTGACCACGTACCGTCTCGTCCTGAATCTGACGTAACACCGCAAGCCCTTGGCGACTCGCGAGTGAAGCGCCTAACACTCCAGTAACAACGATAAGGAGTAGCGTGTTGATAGTTCCAATACGAGACCCAATCTCAATAAGTAACGCTAATTCTGTCGCCGGAACTAAAATGAATAACAAGAGAAGCTTGGCCATTTTGTGATCGTCGCACATAATCACACACAAACGCTAGGCCTGCTCAACATGTATTAGAAGACTTGGTGTTTGGGTGATAGTGTTGCGAATTCCTGGTGAGAATTTAACCGCTCGTAACACTGTGGCGGGGTATCAATGACACGAAACGCTTCTTTTTCCTGCTCCGGCGCACAACTACTGTCCAGCCTGGTAATCATCTTCAGTCTGACGATTCTGGGATCCACGCTACAGTATCAGGATAAAACCCTCGTCGCTCACCGCGGCGCATCGGCCTACGCTCCCGAACATACTCTCGCCGCATACCAACTGGCACTCACCCAAGGTGCCGATTTCGTGGAACAAGATCTCGGAGTAACCCGCGATGGTGTTCTTGTATGCCTCCACGACGATAGTCTTGAACGAACGACCAACGTGGAGGAAATATTTCCAGATCGTTATACGACGGTCTCACGATCCGGAAAGAGCTATCGACTGTGGCTACTACGAGATTTTACACTTGCTGAAATTAAGACACTCGATGCTGGGAGCTGGTTCTCAAAAGAATTCGCTGGTGCCCAAATTCCGACCTGGCAAGAAGCGATCAACCTCATCCGCGGTCAAGCAGGACTTTTTCCAGAATTAAAAAGTCCGAGTGATTATGAGGCGGTCGGTATTGATATGGCGACCCTTGTACTTGAAGTCCTCCGCAGCAATGGTTTAAACGAACCGGCAACTGACCCAACAACGCCAGTCATTATCCAGTCGTTTGATGCAGCGAGTCTACGAACCATCGTCGCTAAGCAGCCGTTACTGCCGCGGGTCTTTCTCTTCGGTGCACAAGATCCTGCGGCACCAATTTCGGACAAGTGGCTGAAAGAAATCGCCGAGTTCGCTACAGGCATTGGGCCGGCTAAATCAATCATCTCCGCGCAACCAAAGCTTGTCGCCCGCGCACACACGGTTGGGTTGTCAGTGACGCCTTATACGTTTCGATCGTCGTCAACACAACCATTTCCAGATGTAGAAGCGGAAATGCGGCATTTCCTGTTCAACCTGGGCGTCGATGCGTTGTTTACCGACAATCCAGACAAATTCCCACGTCAATAATCGACGCACCTAAGGTGTCGAGGCCACCGACATATCGATTGCACCAAGACTTGAATACGTCAGGGTCGCCCTATCACCAGGAAACACCGATTCTGTATAGGCTACAGAACCCGTAATAACAAAATCGCCTGCATTTAATTGATAACCGTACTTAAGCAATTCGTTCGCAAGCCAAACAACTCCTTGAATCGGATCACGGCCCATAGTCCACGCGAAACGCCCTTCCTCGATGGTCTCGTCATTGACAGCAATCGACACCCGCTCGTTCATCAAATCAACTTCGTCAACGCCAACCCGATTCGAACCAAAAATCACGCCGATGTGCCAGACATTGTCAATAATCCCGTGGTTATGACGATTGGGCCAAATTGAGATCGGTTGCTCGCCTCCAGCCGGTACCGCAAGCGACTCACTGTCATAGGCTGCCACGCGCGGTTTGATTAATTCAACCGCAGCAGAGACTTCTGCGGTTGCTTCGAGCACATCGTCCCGGGTCACCGTAGGTCCAGGTAAGTCCTTATCCAGCCAGAACACAACCTCCGCTTCGAGGCCAGTACTACCATTGATCAAGTGGTCTAGCGACACCTCACGACCAGGTTCCAATACGTTGGACGCCATAATGTGTCCAAAGACTGGATCGATCGCAACACGCGGATTCGGTTGATTAGACCACCCAATTTTCCAACCTACTCTCGCCTCTGTCTGTTCTCGATGCTCCAACCGCAAACGCTGGATGTCATATGCACGAGCACGGTCAATATCTGGGAAGTGTTGCGTTAACTCCGTCGAAATACTTTGATTCTCCATGACCCAAAGCATGTGTTGCATGATGTCTTCATCCGTCGCCTCTGGTGTAAGCGTTGACACATCCGGCTCGACCAGTGACGATTCGACGATGGCATCGTCAACGGGTGGTTCTGCACCACCGCACATGGCCATACTGAACGTTACAAGTACCGTTCCAGTAACTTTCACCCAAAACCACGAAATGATTGTTGCTCTCTCGCTCATCGCATCCTCCATCACGCCATAATTCACAAAGTGTTCTCTTTGGAGTCCCTCTGGTTTGGGACAGCCCACAAAATAGCTTCAACTCTCCGACATTGCTACCAGGCCTCAAGTCACCAAAATAACTCCAGGTTCATTCGAGTTACTGACCGATCGCAATAATTTCGTCAGGTCGAGACGGCGTATTGATTGGTAGACGTCTGGCTTTCGTGACTTGCTCGAACGCATAGCCCAACGCTAATAATTTGGGCTCGCTGAACGCTGTTCCCAAAAATGAAATACCGACAGGCAAACCGTTCCCCGTAAATCCTGCTGGCACCACGAGATCTGGGAAACCCGTCAAGTTCGCTAGCCGAATTGGAGATACACTCCGAGTGCCTCTAGAACTCGAATCCGCATCAATGCGTGAGGGACGCCTCGGCGATGTCGGATACACGATAGCGTCAAGTTTCTTGGATTCTAGAATGCCATCGATAAAACCGCGTACCAAAGCTAGACCATGTTCACGGACGGCCTGATACTCAGGATCATCAAGATCCCCACTGTCCTCTTCACGTCGCATCAAGCTCCACCGGCCTGGATTCGGTTGTCCGTTGTCGTTCGGCGCTGTCATGCGAGTGGTTTGTTCGATTAACTGCGCAAGTGTCTTGGGATATTTAGGTTTGAGCGTGGCGAGGTACTCGGCAATCTGAACCCGAAACTCTCGATGACGAACTACCGTATACAATTCTCCATTCGCATCAAGTAACCATTGTGGGAAGCGCACCGTGACAACAGTCGCTCCAGCACCTCGCATAACATCCAGCGAGGCTTCAATAATCCAGTCAACTTCTGAATCTTGGTCGAGAAAATCTCGCGCGATTCCAATGCGTGCACCATCCAGTGCTGCTACATCTAGATGTTCAGTGTAATCAATACCGATTCGCCCTTTGCTCTGAACTGTTGCTTGATCAGCCGGATCGACACCAGTCATCACACTCAATGCAGCCGCTACGTCATACACATTTCGTGCCATTGGGCCAGCCATATCGAACGAGAGAGCAAGTGGAATGATTCCGTCACGGCTCACCAATCCATATGTCGGTTTAAGTCCGACGATACCATTGGCGGTCGAAGGCCATCGCACCGAGCCACCGGTATCCGTACCCAATCCGAACTGTGCATAGGCCGCTGCAATAGACGCGCCCGTCCCCCCTGACGACCCTAGAGGAGACCGCTCCAAGTCGTGCGGATTCCGAATCGGTCCACCCAAAGAACTCATGGCTCCACCCGACGCGAATTCGCTCATATTCACTTTCGCCAGGATAATAGCTCCGGCCGCTCGCAATTTCTGCACAATGAACGCATCGTCTGGCGGCAAGGACCCTGCCAACAGTGAAGAACCAGCAGTCGTTGGAAGATCGGCCGTATCAATATTGTCCTTCAGAACGATCGGAATCCCATGTAATCGCGATCGAGGTCCCTTGGCTCGTCTCTCGGCATCGAGAGCCCGAGCCCGATCTACTGCCTGGCCATTTAGCGCAAGTACCGCGTTGATAGCTGGCCCTGCATCGTCGTACGCCTCAATTCGGGAAAGGTATAATTCGACCAATTGCTCAGAAGTCAACGATTCGTTGTTGAAAGCTGCGTTGATGTCTTCAATCGTGGACGCTGTAATCTCCAAGGTTTGGGCGACCACGCCGACAGTAAAGACGGAACTGTATATTACAACTAAGGCAATTCGCTGCACTCGTATGCTAAACAGATTCCAAACCCATGAACTGAGTCGATCCATGCGCGAAAGACCCCAAGCACGTAACGTATCAGCCTGAATCATTGAATCAGTGCCCCTAAAACTACTATCACTGTCTTACCGGGTTAACAGAAAATTAACGACGGTAGCTACTGACTGGTGGTAGGCGGGCGCCACTGCCAGCAGGCGGAGGTTCTTCACCAACAACGGGCATCGTAAGTGTTCCGATACCATCAATGGTTGCAATGATTTCGTCACCGGGTTGCAAAAACTGTTGCTCGCCGCGTACCGCCGTGCCCATACCAACACCACCTGACGTGCCATTATTAATAACGTCCCCGGGATAGAGTGTAACGATTGACGATGCGTACTCAATCAGCTCGTACAGCGAATGGATCATGTCACCCGCTGTCGCCTCTTGCATTTGCTGGTCTCCAACACGAAGAGTCTGACGAAGGTTTTCCATTGGATCACCGTAGAATTCCTTTGGAACAATCCATGGGCCCATCGGTGCAAACGTGTCATGACCCTTTCCTACAAACCAGTCAGACCGTAATGGATTACCACCTGGTGGACGTCCACCCCGATCGGAAATATCTAGACTGACCATATAACCAAATATGTGATCTTGAGCAGTATCCGCACTGACGTACTTCGCCGCTCGTCCAATAACTGTAGCTAATTCAACTTCCCAGTCGGTGCGATCTCGACCGTCGGGAATTACCACCGGCGCACCATTGCCGATAACGACTCCTCTCGTCGGTTTAAGAAACAGATAAGGCACACCACGGTTTTCCCGTCTAGCGCGTCGAGCCG
>DODG01000152.1 GCA_003509065.1 Acidobacteriota bacterium | reverse complement strand
ATGGCAACTAGCAATATCAAAGGTGAGAAATGGGTTTCTACTGTTTGCGATCTCGGATTTGGAGCTGTGACAGTGGTCGCAGATCCCCCCACTGATGCCCAGTCTATTAAATTTATAAATACAACTGTGCATACGATAAAGAAGCATCAAGGATCATACCTAATAGAAAAATGTCCTTTAGACGTTAAGCATGGCATGGACGTTTTCAGCGATGTAGGCAATTCAATCGATTTGATGCGGCGCATCAAAAATCAATATGACCCATCCAGAATTCTCAACCCAGGAAGATTCGTAGGAAAGATATAACAGCTCCATGTCTACTCCAAAAGTTATTGGTCCGGCCGGAACTTTTCCTGGATTCTCGGGAGCCCACTCACCCCAAGATTCAGACCTGTACAAGTGCGTCCATTGCGGATTCTGCCTTCAAGCCTGTCCAACATATTTGGAAACCGGACTGGAAGCGGAATCGCCGCGCGGTCGCATTGCACTGATGAAAGGTGTGAACGAAGGCCGACTCGATATGAGTCCGTCAGTCATAGGCCACTGGGACATGTGCTTACAATGTCGCGCTTGTGAACTTGCCTGCCCGTCGGGCGTCGAATACGGCAAGCTCATGGAGGCAACAAGAGCACAAGTAAAACAGCACACCAAACGCCACCTCATAGAACGGACAGCCAGATCAATCGGCTACAACACACTACTGCCATCTCCGAGAAAGCTGCGCTTGTTAGGTAACGCCCTGAAGTTCTACAGAAAATCAGGAATGCGCACCATTGCACGTGGTTCTGGAATTTTAAAGCTACTACCTGGCAAAGCCGAACTGGCAGACAAATACTTACCTGAGCTTTCTAAAAACTTTTTCATTGCAAAAAATCAGGTCCACCCGGCACACGGCGTACGCAAAGCTAAGATCGCAATGCTCGCAGGCTGCGTCATGACATTAACTCATGCAAAAACCCTCGAAGCCACCGTACGAGTATTAACCAGAAACGGATTAGAGGTACACATCTCTAAAAGACAGGGCTGTTGTGGGGCGCTCAATGCCCATTCAGGTGAAGTCGAATCCGCCATCAGGATGGCGAAAAAAAATATCGACTCGTTTCTGTCTATCAACCCCGATGCGATTGTTTCGGCTTCGGCTGGTTGCGGTGCAGCGATGAAAGGATATGGGGAACTTCTCGCAGGAGACACGGAATACGCCTCTCGTGCCGGGAAGGTAGCGAAAATAACGAAAGACATACACGAATTACTTGTTGAATATGAATTCAAACCTCCACAAAAAGCCTTAAACGTCACCGTCACTTATCAAGACCCCTGCCATCTAATAAACGTTCAGCGGGTAACGGAGGCCCCTCGTACTATCCTGAAATCGATTCCAGGCTTGAAGTTAGTCGAATTAAACGAACCGGGAATCTGCTGCGGATCAGCGGGGACATACTCTCTAACGGAGAGAGACATGTCAGCCCAACTCGGTAAACGCAAAGCTAGAAACGTGATTGCAACAGGAGCGAATATCGTTACCACCGGCAACCCAGGCTGCGCTATGCAACTCGATTTTGCTCTTAGCGAGCTCGCAACTGAAAATTCGTCAAAGCGTACGACCTGCGTACGATATGTTGTAGATTTACTTGACGAAGCCTACAGCCTCGAAGAGACCACTGCGCACTAGGCAGAATACAAAGGCGAAGGGTTCTCAGCTAATTGAGCGCTGGCAGCGGAGGCAGCAGATCCCTGCGCTACCTCCCATCCGTGTTCGGGCAGAATCTTCTCAAGAGCATTGAGCAATGCGAACACATTTGCGGGAACACAGGATTCACCCATTAGACCTATACGTATAACTTCACCTGCGAACTTACCCAAACCTCGACCAACCTCGATCGAATACTCTTCGAGAAGTTGCGTGCGGAGCTTCACATCATCAACGCCTTGTGGCAACTTGACCACCGTCAACTGATCTAAGCGATCTTTCTCGGAAATAGGCAACTCAAGCTTCAAAGCTGTAAGGCCGGCTCGCAACGCAGCAGCATTCGCTTCGTGACGTTTCCAACGTACCTCAAGCGTTTCATTCAAAGCCATCGCAACAGCTTCGCGTAGACCGTAAATCATACTTACAGGCGCTGTGTGATGGGCAATATGATCAGGTCCCCAATAATCCGCAATTAACGATAAATCCAAGTACCAGGATGAAGGAGGGTTCGGTCGAGTACGAATATATTTCAGTGCTCGTTCGGACAACGAAACTGGAGAAATTCCAGGAGGTGCAGCCAAACACTTTTGTGATCCCGAGTACGCGAAATCAAGCTTCCATTTGTCAAATTCAAGCTCACAACCGGCCAGCGATGTTACAACATCGGTCATAAACAGTGCACCTGATTCATGAGCCAGCCGAGCAAATTCGGCGATTGGCTGAACGGTTCCTGCCGAGGTTTCAGCGTGAATACCGACAACGAGCTGTGTTTCAGGATGATCCCTCAAAGTGTCCGCAAGAAGTTGGGGGTCCATCGACTTACCCCATTCAGTTCGGATTGCTACAACGTTTAACCCAAGTCTCTCGGCCATGATGATCTGACGTTCGCAGAAATAGCCATAAGAGCAAATAATCACGGTGTCGCCTGGGGATGCAAGGCTAACAAGACCCGCTTCCATACCGGCTGAACCAGCGCCAGCAACAGCAAAGGCATACTGTTTAGTCCGAAATATCTGACCAAGCATTCCGGTAAGCTCGTCAAGCAAGTCAAAAAATGCAGGGTCAAGA
>DODG01000285.1 GCA_003509065.1 Acidobacteriota bacterium | reverse complement strand
AATCGTCTTGAGTGGCACTACCTTCCATTAGATGAAGCGTCTTATCGTCAAGCGTTAGCCGAGCTGAATTCGTGAGATCAGCTGCCTGCAACGCCTGGGTCAACCGCGCAACTGATGTCGAGTTCTTATTCTTAACAGGTGATCTTGGCTATAGCGCGCTCGAGCCTCTGCGAGAGCGATTGAAAGATCGCTTCATTAACGCCGGGGTGGCGGAACAGAATATGGTGTCGGTTGGCGCAGGTCTTGCGATAGAAGGTATGAATGTATGGATCTACAGTATTGCACCTTTCTGTTATGCAAGGCCCTTTGAACAGATTCGAAACGATATCTGCCAACACCGGTTGCCCGTTAAATTGGTCGGCAACGGGGGCGGTTATGGTTATGGGGCCCAGGGCGCTAGCCACCATGCCTTGGAAGATTATGGCGCTTTGTTGACGTTACCCGGAATGAGAGCGTTTGTCCCTGCGTTTTCTGTTGATGTAGAAGAGGTCGTTGATAGAATGCATCAAAGTGATCATCCCGGTTATCTACGACTCGGTCGCTGCGAGCAGCCGCCAGGTCAGAAAGTTGAGGAATTCTCTCCCTGGAGGCGGTTGGTGCGCGGTGGGGGCATTTCGGTGATTGTGGTGGGTCCATTGGCTGGATCGTTTTGGCAACACATTTTGTCTATGCCTGAATCTAAGCGGCCGGATCTTTGGGTGTTGGGGGAACTGCCCGTGACTGACATATCCAATATGCCCCCGGATCTCTTGAGCAATATAGTGGCCAACGGATTATGTGTTGTTGAGGAGCACGGATTGCAGGGTAGCGTCGGCCAGCAGCTTGCTGCCTTACTGATGGGTGGCGGCTTTACTCCACGTCAGTTTTTGCATTGTTATGCCAAGGGATATCCATCCGGCACCTATGGATCACAATCATTTCATCGGCGTGAGTCCGGTCTGGAGCCTGGCCAAGTGATGGAAGCTTTGGGTATCGCACCGTGACACTGTTGTCGAACAAGATTGCGATGCTGCCCGGGCCTATATTGGTGCTAGGTGCCAGTGGATTTATTGGCGCTAATCTATTTCGACATTTGATTCAAAGTCGAGACGATGTCTTTGGGACCACCAGCAGATCGAATGCCTGGCGCTTACAAGGCGTCAATAACAACGCAATAAAGATTGTCAATCTGCTTGCTGATTTTGAGGTGAAACAGCTGCTGGATAGCGTGAAGCCTCGCACGGTTTTTAATTGTGCGGCCTATGGCGCTTATTCTTTTGAGACCAATGTTGCGCAGATCTATCGGACCAATTTTGACTTGGTAGTCAAATTGCTGGAGCAGCTTTCTACTTTTGATATCGCCAGTTTTGTACATGCAGGCACGTCATCAGAATATGGCCAGATGTCGGCCGGTCCCAGCGAAGAAACACCATTGCTGCCCAATAGTCACTACGCCGTCTCTAAAGCCTCGGCGGCTGCGGCCATTGCTTACATGGGGGCAGAGCGTGGTTTACCGTGTGTCAATCTCAGGTTGTATTCCGTCTATGGTCCGATGGAGGATTCATCAAGATTGATTCCCCAGGTTGTTATCCATGGCAACCGAGGGCAACTCCCTGAGTTTGTTGATGCAGAGGTTTCGCGTGACTTTGTGTATGTTGATGATGCGGTTGAAGCCTTCGTTGATGCGTCAAGACAGATGACTCCAGCGCTTTTTGGGCAAGTATTCAATATTGGTACCGGTCGAAGGACTTCGATTTTGGATGTCGCCGAGTTGGCACAAGAGCTGTTTCAGATCAAAGAGGCGCCTGTATTTAGCATGGAAAGCCGTCATTGGGATCGTAATGACTGGTATGCCGACCCAAGTCGCGCTGCGGAGCTCTTAGATTGGCAGGCGCAAATCGACTTTAGGTCAGGGCTAACAGCGACTTCAACGTGGTATCTGGGACTGGATGAAGGAGAGCAGAAACGGTTTCGGGATGAAACCAAACAGGCAGTCCAACCAGATACACGATATAGCGTCAGCGCGGTTGTCGCTTGTTACAAGGATGGCGAAGCCATTCCCATTCTTTATGAGCGGTTGAGTGAGACTTTCCGAAAGCTCAGTCTCGATTATGAGATTATTTTTGTGAATGATGCCAGTCCAGATTCGTCTGAGGAAGTGATTCAGGCATTGACCGCAACAGATCATCGAGTAGTGGGCATTAGTCATTCTCGCAACTTTGGTTCTCAGGCGGCATTTCGAAGTGGCATGGAAATAGCCACTAAGAATGCCGTGGTGTTGTTGGATGGTGACTTACAGGACCCGCCGGAATTAATTATCGAATTTGTTCAGCAATGGCGCGCCGGCTACGATGTGGTTTACGGGCGGCGTGTGAAACGGGAGGCACCGTGGTATATGCAGTGGGCCTACAAGGCGTTTTACCGAGTATTTGACCGGTTTTCATATATCGCTATTCCCCATGATGCGGGCGATTTCTCATTATTGGATATCCGTGTCGTAAGGCAATTGCTGAATTTCCCGGAACGCGACATGTTTTTACGAGGCGCCCGAGCATTTGTTGGTTTTGCTCAAACAGGTGTGGATTATGTTCGGCCGGAGCGATTGTTCGGTAGCACGACCAATAGCTTTTTCAAGAATATTGGTTGGGCAAAGAAAGGAATTTTCTCGTTCAGTTATGTGCCACTGACTATATTGACGGCATTTAGCACGGTGGCATTTCTGGTGTCACTATTATTAATCGTGTACCAGGTCTTCGCGAAACTACTCTTCCCTGAGATCGCACCGAAAGGTATTACCACCTTGTTACTGGTTAATCTGGCATTCGGGTCGCTGATTCTTTTGTCTGTTAGTTTATTGGGTGAGTACATCGCGAGAATATTTGAGGAAGTCAAACAGCGACCCCGGTTTATTCGCCGTGCACTTTTGCGTGATGGGGAAAAACGAGATCTTTGACTGCGTTCCC
>DODG01000248.1 GCA_003509065.1 Acidobacteriota bacterium | reverse complement strand
GATCAAACCTATGCCATAAATGAGGTCACATTATTATGGTCGAACCAAAGCCTTACAGCCAGATCACGACACAAAGCACCCTGATCGAAGGTGTCAAGACAAAATCTCTCAGAGTCGTTCCTGATGAGCGTGGTTGGCTAATGGAAATTCTTCGAGCTGACGAACACGATCTTTTCTCGACGTTCGGACAAGTATACGTGTCTGCCACCTATCCCGGGGTTGTCAAAGCCTGGCATTACCACAAAGAACAGGTGGACAATTTTGCGTGTGTGAATGGAATGGTGAAACTTGTACTAGTAGACACACGACCAAAATCACCCACCGAAGGCACGGTTAATGAATTTTTTATAGGCGATAAAAATCCGACACTCGTACAGGTACCGTGCCTTGTTTATCACGGCTGGAAATGTATCAGCACCGGACCCTCGTTAGTCGTCAACGTGCCATCAACTCCGTACCGACATGCCGATCCTGACGAATATCGAGTCGAGGCACATGGAACGTTGCCCTACGATTGGACCCGAAAGGATGGTTAATGTCCTTGTCACGGGTGGTGCGGGATTCATCGGTAGTCATTTCGTTAAATTCGGACTGAAACACCATCCTGATTGGCAAGTCACTACGATCGATAAATTGACATATGCAGGTCGTCTCGAAAATCTGCAAGATGTTAAGAATGACAACCGGCATACATTCGTGCATGGTGATGTCTCGGATTCAAAAGTCACAGCACCGCTCGTAGCCAAGGCGCACATTGTTGTACATTTCGCTGCAGAAACACACGTCGACCGATCGATTCAAGATGCTGGGATTTTTATTGAAACTGATATCTACGGAACGTTCACACTACTTGAAGCAGCAAGGCAATCGTCAAAATTGCAGCGATTTGTGCAAATTTCTACGGATGAGGTATATGGAAGCGTGGACCGCGGAAGTAGCCTCGAAACTGATGCACTCAAACCTCGCAACCCGTACGCTGCAAGTAAAGCTGGCGCGGAGCATTTAGCCTACAGTTACTGGGCCACCTTCAAAGTTCCGGTGATTATTAGTCGCGCCTCGAATAACTATGGACCCTACCAATTCCCGGAAAAAGTTATTCCACTTTTCATAACGAACGCATTAGACGGACAGCCTGTTCCATTGTACGGCGACGGTCTAAACATACGAGATTGGTTGTACGTTGAAGATCATTGCCGAGCTCTCGACATGTTGATTGCGAAAGGAATCAATGGAGAGGTCTATAATATCGGAGGTGGAAATGAAGTTCGTAATATTGACTTGACCAAGAATATCTTGTCCATAATTGACAGACCGGATTCGTTGATCACGAAAGTTCCTGATCGACTTGGTCATGACCGTAGGTACAGCCTTAACACTACAAAAATTCGTAATCTAGGGAATTGGAAACCAGAAGTAGAATTTTCGAGCGGCCTCCAAACAACCGTGAAGTGGTACCAAGATAACGAGTGGTGGTGGCGATCAATAAAAGATGGCAACTAAAGCTATCGCAATTACCATCGCACGCGTCTCTATTGCAGTCCGTGTGAAGAATTGTTACAAGGTGTACTCTTAATCATTATCCCATCGAATCACTAGCACTTCGACCATGACCAAGATGACACATGGTGTGCTTGTTACAGGTGCGGCCGGTTTCGTAGGAAGTCATCTTCTCGACCTGCTCTACCAGCATAATGAGTCCGCAGTGGCATGGTGCCGACCGCACGGTGCAGAACCGCCGCAAAACAAGCAACTTCTAACTCAGAATAATCCGTCTATCGAATGGAAATCGATAGATTTACTCAATCGGGAAGCAGTTGAACATGCTATCGCTGAACTCCGCCCAGAAATTGTGTATCACTGCGCCGGCGCTCCACATGTGGGTCAATCCTGGAAAAACGTGCAGCAAACACTCCAATCAAATGTGCAAGGCACACATAATTTACTCGAAGCGCTTCGAAAGTCTGATGTACGCGCACGTATCTTAATCCCAGGTACAGCCTTGGTGTACCAACAATCCCAGGAAGCGATGACAGAAGAACATCCGCTGAAGCCTTTAGATCCGTACGCCGTCAGCAAATTGGCACAGGAACAAGTTGGGTTATGCTTTGCCAACGAAGGAAGTGGATCCGTGATAGTGACGCGATCCTTCAATCATATTGGACCTCGGCAGGCACCAGTGTTCGCCCTCTCTGGTTTTGCCAGAAGGATTGCTGAAATTGAAGCGGGTCAAGCTGAACCAATCATTTTCGCTGGAAACCTCTCAGCGAAACGAGATATCACTGACGTCCGGGATACAGTGCGAGCCTACTATGTATTGATGCAACAGGGTGTGACCGGAAGAATTTACAATGTGTGTTCTGGAAAAACTTGGTCGATCAAGGAACTTCTCGACCACCTGCTCGAAAAAGCCAGTGTACCCATTACGGTGAAGATCAAAGGAGACCGGTTACGACCAAATGACGCTGCTGTGCTACTCGGGAACCCAAACCGCATCCGGAATGAACTGGGTTGGAAACCAGAAATTTCCATCAAGAACACTATTCACGACCTTCTTACATACTGGCGAGGGGTTATTAGTTGATTTCTAGATTTTT